>JAKUNM010000033.1 GCA_022451865.1 Dehalococcoidia bacterium | reverse complement strand
GTGGAGCTTTACTGCAGCTTGGCGCTGGAGGCTAGGCATAAATGCGTAGGATAGGTGGGAGGCTTTGAACCGTTGCTTTCGGGCAGCGGGGAGCCAATGGTGAAATACCACTCTTCTATGTTTGTCCTCCTAACCTGTGAGCAAGCATGGGAACAGCGTCTGGTGGGCAGTTTGACTGGGGCGGTCGCCTCCTAAAATGTAACGGAGGCGCGCAATGGTCCCCTCAGGGTGGATGGTAATCACCCATTGAGTGCATTGGCATAAGGGGGCTTGACTGCGAGACAGACACGTCGAGCAGGGACGAAAGTCGGCCAAAGTGATCCTATGGTACCGAGTGGAAGGGCCATGGCTTAACGGATAAAAGCTACCCCGGGGATAACAGGCTGATCCTGCCCAAGAGTTCACATCGACGGCAGGGTTTGGCACCTCGATGTCGGCTCGTCGCATCCTGGGGCTGAATCAGGTCCCAAGGGTTGGGCTGTTCGCCCATTAAAGCGGTACGCGAGCTGGGTTCAGAACGTCGTGAGACAGTTCGGTCTCTATCCGCTGTGGGCGTAAGAGGCTTGAGGAGTGCTGCCCCTAGTACGAGAGGACCGGGGTGGACGTACCTCTGGTGTGCCGGTTGTTCCGCCAGGAGCATCGCCGGGTAGCCATGTACGGAACGGATAACCGCTGAAAGCATCTAAGCGGGAAGCCGTCTTCGAGATGAGGCCTCTCACCGGGTTAACCGGGTAAGACCGCCAGGAGACTACTGGCTTGATAGGCCACAGGTTGAAGCACAGTAATGTGTGTAGCTGAGTGGTACTAATGGTCGAGGGCTTGACCCTTTATCAAGCACAACTGCGATCATTGAGAGCAGCGCTATTGCACGACTCGCGTGATATTCTGTATGAAGGTGCATGTTTCCGACATCTGTTGCGACGCGGGATGGAGCAGTGGTAGCTCGTCGGGCTCATAACCCGAAGGTCGAGGGTTCGAATCCCTCTCCCGCTACCAAACAGAATCCCCATTTCATGCCCTTATTTCACTATTGACCACTTCTCCGATTCTTCCAAATACCCCTCAGGAGGGGGCGATTATTTATTTAAGGGGTAAATTCACTACTAACGATTGTAAATTCTTGAGTTTGCTGTGAAGTAAGAGGCTTCAGTCGGAGTAATACCAGAAAATATCTCTACACGAATTGAACCATCTCCCAGATGTTGCACTAACATAGTTCCAATAAAATTAGCGTTATGTTGGTTGTTGATTTCATATTTCAATTCTGAGTCCCCATCCCAACTAAAAAGTTGATACTTAACAAGCCCTTCTTCAGGTCCGACTAATGCTGGGTCCATCCCTTGTAGGCGGAAGACTCCACGATGGCGATCGTAGACTTCTTGATTCATGCCAATTTTTCTACCGGTTGATAAGACTATATGTTTTGGATCAATATGATCGTAGGCTATTGTTAGGTGCCCTCCCCAGTATTCATTTTCCATGTTTTCAGAACTACCCTTATAGGAAGTTCCTTCGATGAACCAATTACCGACTATTTTGTCTAAAATGTCATAATCTATTTTTCCTGACTTTGGTTCATCAACCCTTTTTACTTTACTTGTTAGTAAGGTACGATCTTTATCTTTGAAATATTGGAATGGATCTACAGTGTGTATTTTCCAAGGCTCTGCGTCTCGATAATCATCTACTGCGATGAGTCCTGGGAGTTGAATGTTTGCGTCATGCATACTCCAATCAAGGCTGTCATCCCCAAATCGTGCTATTGGGTCACCTACACTGACGGCAATTCCAAAGTTTGACCCGTCGGCCTGCCATTTTTCTCCTGGTCCGAGTGTTCCAATTTCTGATACGATTTCTGGTGCTAATTCGCCTAAATGAATAAAAATAGTCATGAAACTGCATGAGTGGAGAATTACGATTCGGTGATCAGGGACAGATGGAGATGATCTCGGTGCGTTATGGCCGGAACCAAAAAGTAGTTGATCCTCTTTTTCTCGCGTGATTCGTACTATGTGTCCTGTAGCAGGAGATTTAATGTAATGCTGGTTATCTTTTTTAATTGCCTCGGAATTTCTCTGGATGTACAAATGGTCGGTTGGAGTGACATGGCCACTCCCTGCATTTAATTTGCCCATAGGAACAATTTGGTCAATCAGTTCAATCGGATAGAACATTGAGAATTTGGTATCAGAAATTTCATTGCAGGAATAAGACTGGAAAAACAAATCTTTTTGATCATTCGGTACAGATGTTGTTTTGCTTGATATAGAACTTTGACCATCATTTTGACTTACGGAACTATCTGGACTTGATAGGATTTGATTGGATTCAAGTGAAGAGGTATCCAATACGGAAGTGATAACATCACAGGTACCGTCAGTGCAGATTTCTAAGTTCACGATAGACGAAGGTAAAAAATTTTCTATGTCAAACTCAAACTTTGATGTACCTTGCATTGTTCTTGAGGTTGCATTTGAAGACCATTTCAATGTTGATTTACTTGGATCTGTATCTATTTCACAACTGATTGATTTCTCGTCAAAGAAGAAGTTGCAATTCATACTTAAATCATACAGGTTAACAATGGAAACTTGATTGGTAGTGGTGATCTGCTCATTATTTGAGATTCCTGAGATAGTCGCTGATTTTTGCTCACCAATTGAACTCGCACATCCGGGGAATAGTAGGAGAAATCCTATGAGAATTAACAAATGTTTCATCAACAAAGTATATCTAAGCTTTTGGAATTTTTGGGATCAGAAATTAAACTATCAAGCATCTGTTAAGTTTTCTTGAATTCTTAACTGATGTTCTTCTATGGAGATATAGTGTGAGTGTTGTTCTATCGATATTTGCCAGATAAATACTTTTGAAGAACTTGATGAGATTTGTTACATAGAGAGTGCCAATTTTAAGAAAGGCAATAAAGATGCAACACAATTTTGAACCTTCAATTTATTACAACAATTTTGGTTCGTATGAACCTGTACTTACTATCGTTTCTGGTGATTCAGTAACTACATCAACTGCTGATGCATTTGGTAATGGACGTAGTGGTGAACCAGTTGCAAAACGTAGCAATCCACTGACAGGACCATTTTTTGTTGAAGGTGCAGAGCCTGGCGATCAACTTGTAGTTCATCTCCAGAATATTTTCCCGAATCGAGATCATGGCTACACAATGAGTGGAATTGCTCCACATATAGTAGATGGTGATTTTGTGAATGAATTACCTGAGCGTTCGATTATGAAGTGGTCTGTTGATATTGATGATGGAACCGCCACACTTTTCGATGAATTTGCTCAGCCATCGCATTTAACAGTTTCTTTAGATCCAATGCTGGGATGTATTGGTGTCGCGCCAGAGCGGGGACAGGCAATTTCTACAGCTACATCGGGACAATATGGAGGTAACATGGATTATCGATTGGTTACTCCAGGGGCAACGATATTATTGCCTGTATTTATGCCAGGGGCTCTTTTTTTTGTAGGTGATGGGCATGCTATTCAAGGTGATGGTGAAATAGTCGGAACAGGTATTGAAATTTCCATGGATGTGACTTTTTCTATTGAACTTCGAAAAATTGTAAATGCACATTGGCCGAGAATGGAGACTGATAGTCATATCATTGCATTGGGAAATGCAAGACCACTTGATCAAGCACTTCAACATTCAACTACCGAGTTAGTAACATGGCTCTGTAGTGATTACGGATATGATGTGAGAGGAGCAAGTCATCTACTTGGACAAGCATTGGAATACGATATTGGTAACGTTTTTGATCCTGCGTACACAGTTGCTGCAAAAATTGCGAAAAAATTGATTACGTAAGAGTCAACATCACAGCTTGTTGACATAATATTAATAAAAATTCATCAATTGATTACTTGTTTAGAGTGTAAATGTCATTGATACTTTTAAGTCTTGGTGATTAGAGCACGATGGACCCACCCGTTCTCATTCCGAACACGGAAGTGAAACGTCGTAGCGCTCACGATACTGCCTGGGTGACTGGGTGTGGAAAATAGGCCATCGCCAGGATTTTACAGGCCACCTCTTCGTGGGGTGGCCTGTCGTCTGTAGAGTATATTGAATTGATATCTCGCGTGATATAATTTAACTACATACACTACTATCGATATAGAAATTAGCCAGAAGGGCGAACTGCGTTTTGACAACTGAAAGTACATCTTCCGAAACTTCTGTTTCAGAATCTGATATCACGATCGATTCTGAAAATTCAGCTCAATCTGATTCTTCTGATAAAGACTCAAGTCTAGCTCCAGACAACTCCAATGATGGGGATGAAATCATGGACATGGCTACTCTGTTAGAGCAATCCGGCATGGCAGACCTTCGCCCTCTACGGCGAGGAGAAGTTATTGAAGGGCATGTTATGGATGTCGAACGTGATGGCCTTGTTGTTGATATTGGCTATAAATCAGAAGGTATAGTTCCTCAACAAGAAATGCTTTCTTTAGGGGCTGATCCTCTTACTAAAGTTTCCTCTGGTGATGCTCTTTTAGTATATGTTTTGCAACCTGAAACTCCTGCTGGTCAAGTTGCACTTTCAATAGACCGCGCTAGAGGTGAACAAGGGTGGCGTGTTCTTCAAACACGCTTTGAGGAGGGTGAAGTATTTGATGGAGAGATTACCGGTTTCAATAAAGGTGGGCTCTTAGCTAATGTTGAAGGCGTGAATGCCTTTATTCCTATGTCTCAAGTCGTGGGTGTTAAACCAACTACCGATGGTGGAAATCCACTTTCTTCTCAAGTTGGTCGTTCACTACAACTTAAGGTTATTGAAATAAACCGTAAGCGTAACAGAGTGATTTTATCTGAACGTGCTGCACTCCAAGAATGGCGTGCGGAACAAAAAGATCGATTGTTAGAAGAACTTGCAGAAGGACAGATTTGCACAGGAACAATTACCTCAATACGTAACTTTGGAGTTTTTGTTGACCTTGGGGGTGCAGATGGTCTTGTACACCTATCTGAACTTTCTTGGGATAGAGATGCACAACCTGAATCATTATTTAATATTGGTGATCAAGTGCAAGTTTTCATTCTAAAAATTGATAAAGATACTAAAAAAATAGCTCTTTCGATTCGTCGCGCTACTCCTGAACAGTGGGAACAGATGATTACCAAGTATGCAGTAGATGATATTGTTCCGGGTATTATCACAAAACTAGTCCCGTTTGGTGCATTTGCAAGGTTGCCTGGTCCTGTTGAAGGTTTAGTACATGTTTCTGAAGTTGTGGATCGACGTATTCAACATCCACAAGAAGTATTAGAAGATGGAGATATTGTTCCTCTGAAAATTGTGCGCATCGAACATGAAAGACATAGATTAGGTTTGTCTTTACGTGGTGCTATTGTTGATGAAAACTTAGAAGACGGCTGGGAATTTGATCGTGAAGGACATGTTATTACTCTTAGCGAAAATGCAAAGCAATTGTTTGAAAATGAGTCAAGTGAATTAGAATCCAAGTTGAATGACAGACATGCTAAACATCTAGAAGACCTAGCTAATCTTCCGGAAGAGCCTATTGTGCCTGTTTCCGAAGCTAATGATACTTCTGGCTCTCCTCAAAATGATGATGGATCTAATTCCGATTCAGCCGACACTAAAAAATCCAAGCAAGATGAAGGTCCAATTTTGACTGCTATGCAACAGGCAATGCAACAAGCACAAGCTCGTCAAGAAGAGTCATCTGATGATGAAATGGCAGAAAGTAATCCTGAAGTTGATCCAGAAGTTGAGGCTTCTGTAGATACATCATCTTCTGATGATGAGGTATAATTTATTTTATCAGCATAATTTTCTCGATCTTGTTACAAAAATGTGGCAAATTAAATATAAGCGGATCGATTTGGTAATGTTGGTAGCGGGCATTTCTCCCTAATTTTGTGATCGACGCGTTGCCAATTAGAGCTAAGCTCTTTGTAGGTACGAACGGAGCACTCAATGGCGGACCGATTTGATAAATTTACTGAACGTGCACGACGTGTTCTAACACTGGCTCAAGAAGAAGCACAACGATTTAACCATAATTATATTGGCACAGAACATTTACTTCTCGGACTGGTTCGTGAAGGTGATGGTGTTGCTGCGAAAGTTCTCGGTAATTTAGGTGTTGAACTAAATAAAGTACGTTCTGCTGTTGAATTTATTATTGGTCGTGGCGATCGCCAATCAACTGAAGAAATTGGCCTCACTCCACGTGCAAAAAAAGTCATTGAACTGGCTGTAGATGAAGCTAGACGACTATCACATTCCTATATTGGTACAGAACATTTACTCCTAGGATTAGTTCGTGAAGGTGAAGGCATTGCAGCAGGGGTACTCGAAAGCTTAGGAATTAATCTCGAAAAAGTTCGTGGTGAAACGTCACGAATTCTTATGCAAAACCAACCTGCGGGACAACAACCTACAACAGCTGCTGGCCAGAGATCTGCGCGGACTCCTACATTAGATCAATTGGGAGTAGATCTAACTGCAATGGCTCGTGGTGGAGAATTGGATCCTATTGTTGGTCGTGAAACAGAAATAGAACGTGTCGTTCAAATTTTATCTAGAAGAACAAAAAATAACCCTGTTCTTATTGGTGAGCCTGGTGTAGGTAAAACTGCGATCGCAGAGGGTTTGGCGCACCGTATTGTGCAAGGAGATATTCCTGAAACATTATTAGGTAAACGAATGCTGACTCTCGATATTGGTCTTCTTGTTGCAGGTACTAAATACCGTGGTGAATTTGAAGAAAGATTGAAAAAAATAATGGAAGAAATTAAATCATCAGGTAATTGTGTTGTGTTTATTGATGAATTGCACATGCTTGTCGGTGCAGGTGCTGCAGAAGGAGCTGTTGACGCAGCCAATATTTTAAAGCCTGCCTTAGCTCGTGGAGAAATTCAAGCAGTTGGTGCGACTACCCTAGACGAATACCGCAAACATATAGAACGTGATGCTGCACTTGAACGTAGATTTCAACCCATTCAAGTTGCTGAACCTTCTGTTGATGACACTATTCAGATTTTAAAAGGTGTTCGTTCTGCATATGAAGATCATCACAAATTAAAAATTTTAGATGAAGCTTTACTGGCTGCTTCTGAACTTTCTTCTAGATATGTTGCGGATAGATATCTTCCTGACAAGGCTATTGACTTAATTGATGAGGCTTCGGCACGAGTGCGTATTCGTACGTATCAAGTGCCTCCAGAAATTAAAAATATCAAAAACGAAATTAATACTTTGCAAACTGAAAAAGAACAAGCAATTACAGATCAGCAATATGAATTTGCTGCTGAATTGCGTGAAAGAGAAGTTAAACTCGAAGCGCAATTAGAAGAGCAAGAATCTCAAGTTAATTCTCAGCGAGAAACTGAAAATATTCTTGTTACAGAAGATGATATACGTGATGTTATTTCACAGTGGACTGGAATTCCTTTAACTCGTATTGCAGCTGAGGAATCACAACGATTGCTTGAAATGGAAAGTGATCTTAAGAAGAAAATCATCGGTCAAGATGAAGCAGTTACAGCTGTTTCTAAAGCGGTCAGACGATCAAGTGCTGGATTAAAAGATCCTAAACGTCCGATAGGAACATTTATGTTCTTAGGGCCTACTGGTGTCGGAAAAACATACCTTGCGCAAATGTTGGGTGAATTTATGTTTGGTTCTGTGGACAACATTGTACGCGTTGATATGTCTGAATTTATGGAGAAACATACAGTTTCTCGCTTAGTAGGTTCTCCTCCTGGCTATGTTGGATATGATGATGGTGGTCAGCTAACAGACTTAGTTCGTAGAAAAAATTATTGTCTTATTTTACTTGATGAAATTGAAAAAGCTCATCCTGACGTTTTTAACATGCTGTTACAAATTTTTGATGATGGTCATTTATCTGATGCCAAAGGTAGGAAAGTTGATTTTCGTAATACTATTATTATTATGACTTCTAATGTCGGTTCTGATTTAATTCGAAAAGATTCACGTGTTGGTTTTGCAGTTACTTCTGATGAAGATAAGACTGCTGAAGATCGATACCGACGTATGAAAGGTCGTGTTGAAGAAGAGATGAAAAGGGTTTTTCGACCTGAATTTATTAATCGTATAGATCAACATGTAGTATTTCATGCATTACAACCTGACCATATTCGTGTAATCGTTGATTTGCAATTGAATGATTTGCGAGCAAATCTTGCTGATAAAAATATGACTTTGCAAGTGACGGATGAGCTACTCGACTATCTGGGTAAAGAAGGCTTTGATGAAATATTTGGAGCACGACCTCTGCGTCGTGTAATCCAAAATAAAGTTGAAGATCCACTATCAGATGCCATGCTTGATTCAGTTTACACTGAAGGTGATTCGATCAAAATTGACTATGTTGATGACGAGATAAAAATTGAGCGTGCCGACAATTTAATTTCTGAGTCCAATGAAAATCCTGAGATAGCTGCTGATTCAAATGAAACTATTGAACCGACAGAGCCAAATGAGCCAGAACCGGCGCTAACCCCTTAGTTTTTTTCTTTAGCGATTTCGCGTGCAGATTGGGCTAATGGAAATGTATTCGGATAACGATCATCTTCCGAAGGTCCTCCTTCTTGTAAGGTGGATATAGAGCATAAAAGGCCTATGCAAATTGAGCTAGCCAATAATGCTGTTCCTCCACTTGAAATGAATGTTAATGGGATACCTGTTGCAGGGAATAATCTTAAATTAACGGCGATATGAATTAATGCTGGAATAACCAATAGTCCTGTTAATGATGTTGCTAATAATTTGCCATGAATATCCCTAGAATTTTGCGCAATTGAAATACCTCGCCAAAAAATAATAGTAATAAAGAATATGACTAACAAAGCTGCTATTAATCCGAATTGTTCTGCAATTGCTGCAAAAACAAAATCTGATCCTCTAGTAGAGAGAGTTTGTAACACTGATTCAGTTTTTTCTAACCCATGTCCAAATAACCCTCCAGAACTCATCGCTAATTCAACTTGGCGTAAAGTGAATCCACTACCTAGAGGATCCCTTTCCGGATCTAAAAATACTGCTAATCGTTCTCTTTGATATGCAGGTATCAGAACTGCGAATATGATAGGTAAGCAGGCTAACATTACGGCAAATGTAGTAAGTAAACCTCTCCATGGAATTGGCCAAACAAATATGAACAACAACCAAGTTGTGATGACAACTATAACTGTCCCTAAATCAGGTTGTATCAAGATTAATGCAGTCGGAAAAAATACTAAAAAACTGCAGTAGATGAAATTTTTTATATTTGGAATATTGATTGCGGCTAACGTTGATATCGAAACGAAGATAGCTATTTTGGTTAGTTCTGATGGTTGTAAACTGTATGAGCCAAGAAGAATCCACCTTTGTGCACCAAATTCATTACTTCCAATTGCCATTACTAAAATTAAACAGCCTATACCGAACAAGTAAGTTAACCAATGAAAATATCTAAGTATTTGATAATTGAATCGTGATGCGGCCAAGAAAAATATTGACGCAAATAATACTAGTGAGCATTGTCTAATTACCGCTGTTGAGAAAAAGTAACTATCACCAGCATTTGCATTTGTGTAGTGCTGCATGATTATCCCAATGAGTACAAGACAAAAAGCCGAAAAACATAGAATCGGATCATATTTGACTGATGAGAAAATGAAATTTTTATTACTCAAGGTAATAATCCTTTTGTTTGAAAGTAATGATGGAACATTTCATGGGCAACATATGCGCCTTGTTGTGAGCCATTCCCGTATTTTACATATATCGCTACTGCGATCTCGGGATTGTCAAAAGGTGCAAATCCTATGTACCACGCATGACTATCATATTTATTGTCATCGAATGCTGTTCCAAATTCTGCTGTTCCAGTTTTTCCACCAATTTCGATACCTTTAGGGGCTGCTCTTCGTGCTGTACCTCCAGGACCTGCTGCCACACGCATTGCTTCACGAACAATGGACAATGAATTTTTTTTGTTCGCTAAACTGTCCTCAATTATTATAGGAATGTCCTTGCTAACACCTTCTGAAATAGTTTGCTTAACCAACCTTGGTTTTATTATTTTGCCATCATTAGCTATCGCTGCTGTCCATACTGCCATTTGCAGAGGCGTTACAGTTAAGTAACCCTGTCCAATACCAAAAGTATAGGTATCGCCTAGATACCAAGGTTCTCCATACAGTTGTTGTTTCCATGTGGGATCAGGCACTAATCCAGAAGTTTCTCCAGGTAAATCGATACCTGTACTTTTCCCAAATCCTGCATAACGTGAATATTCGGCAATTTTTTCGCTTCCAAGTCCTTCAAATTCAACTGTCCCATTACTTCTATATCCACCTGACAAATAATAAAAATAAACATCTGAAGACCTTGCTAATCCCCAATAAAGATCAGTAGTGCCATGAGCTGCCCAATCTCGAAAAACATACTCTACTTCAGGGTTGTATTGATCTCGAATCGTCAACGATCCAGTACTCGTAATTTTTGTATCAGGTGTTGCTATACCTTCTTCCAAAGCAGCATACGCGATAAGTGTTTTAAATATTGATCCAGGAGGATGACTATCCATATATGTTCTGTCAATTAAAGGTCGCAACGGATCATTGAGTAATTTATCTATCGAATCTGTGTTTGATGATGACATGGTGTTTATATCGAAGGTAGGTAGTGAAACCTGAGCGAGTATATCACCTGTTTGGACATCTATAGCCACAGCGGCACCTGCACTAGTTAGGGGTTTGGGTGTCTGTATTGATGTTGTTAAACCGTCTTCGAGGGCATTGATCAAAGCTGTTTGAGTGATTTCTTGAAACTGGTTCTCAATTGTAAGAATTAGATCTGTTCCATTATGCCCATCTAACTTAACTAGTTCACTTAATTCCTTACCTGTTGCATTCATTACACTAATTCTTCTTGCTGGTTCTCCACGTAATTCCGCTTCATAAATAAGTTCTATTCCTGTTTTACCGACAAGAGAATCATGTGGGTAACCAGCAGATATATAATCTTCTATTTCGATATTATCTAAAGGACCTATGTGACCTAAAATATGTGAATAAAGACCACCACTCGGATAAACACGTTGAGGGATTGAAATAACACTCAATGCTTCAATTGTAGATGTCTTCCATTTTATATCGATAGCTTCACGTGAAGACAATGTCTTGAATATTGTAATGGGCATATAGGGATCTAAATTTTTGTTGCTTTCGATTATTTCCAATATTTTTTCTTTTGGAATTCCTATTGTTAAGGAAATTGATTCAATAATAAATTCTAATTGATCACTGTCTTTTGGTAATTCAGCGGGAATGATTTCTACTTTATATTGAGGTTCGTTATCAGCAATTATTTTCCCTGAGGCATCAAATATTTTCCCTCTAGATACTTCTGATTGAATAACAGTTAAATATTCTCCACTTGATAGAGTGGGTATCGGTACTGGATTGATGAATTGAATTTTTATTACTTGATAGCTAATAATTAATATGAATAACATAAAAAGTAGCTGTATAAGTAGAAATCGATAATGTTGCCTAATTATGGATAAGTTATTCAATTCAAGTAATTCCTATATTTTCTATTATCCATGATGTAATTCAAGGCGAATGCCAATATTCCAGTAGTAACTCCTGTTATAAAAATTGTTGAAAGAATTTGTGGATGTAATGATGAAATAAGTGATAAATCGTCAGTAGCAAGCATTAAGAGCAATATGTAAATCAATGATGAAAATGCTCCTGTTAGCGTTGCGACCAACGCCATTTTAATATGATTATTGAATAAATCTTTTTGAGGGAAAATGATTAGACCTCCACTGATTAATATAATTATAAAAATCAACAAAAAAGTAATACTGTTCTCATTAGAACTCAGTCCAAAAAGAATTGTGATAGGAATAACTCCGACTAATGCGCTGGTAAAGAAACGATGTGTAAATATTGTAATTAATATTGCCAAAGGTAGATTCGGCACGATCCATGGGTTGATATGAGTATGTGAATTGATCGCGATATAAATTAATGTTGTGAGCAATACTATTATTTGCCAAAAAAAGATCAATCAATAATCCTTTCTGACTGTTTTGAAAAAGAAATATTTTTATTAGTGATTATTTCTACCATTTCTATCTTACGTAGATCACTTAAAGGTTCCACTCGAATTTTGGGATGCATATCTTGATCAATTAGATCGACAGAGGTGATTTTGCCTATTAATAATCCTCCTGGAATTAGACCTCCCATGGCAGATGTCACTACAAATTCATCAACTGAGATCAATGCATCTTTATCAACAAATTCTAGGCTCAAGTGGTTATGTGCACCCTCCAGTGATCCGTATGCACGAGCTCCTTGAACTAGTGCTGGTATTGAAGATCGAGAGTCTGTAATCAACCGGATCCATGATTGTGTTGATGATACATCACTGACTAAACCAATGAATAAACCTTCGGGGCCTAACACTGCTTGATTCACTTTGACACCATCATTTGCTCCTCTTCCTACTAAGATTGTCATTCTGCTCGGGATAACATCACGTGCTATAACATCTGCATACAATATCGTTCTTTGCTCACCTGATTTTTTTTGTTGGTTAGTGGGATAGAGTCGGGCTAATGCTAATTGCTCTTGCGCACTGCTCAATTGAACTTGCAGATTATTTACCTCTTTTCTTAGAAGTAAATTTTCTTCTGCAAGAGTGTCACTAATAATAAATTGACTCGCAATATCGATTAAAGGATTCGTAAGATTTGTAGTAATTCCGAAAGATTTTATAAAAGGTTGTTCAAATTTTGATTCTATAAATTTTAAGGCGTTTTCGTTAGCAATCAGCAAACTTGTTGAAAGTAAGAAGGTAGTTGTTAACACGACAGTGAGTACTGTGCGATTCATATGTATATCTTAACTAGTTATCTGTCATTAACGGTATCTTTGTTTTGTGGGGAGAGAAGATTGGATTCTCTCTAATGTATCAGTTTCTTCTAAGGCCTCACCACATCCTCTAACCACACTTCGTAAAGGATCTTCAGTTACATAGACTGGGAATCTGGTTTCATTCGCAAGTCTACGATCCAATCCTTTTAACAATGATCCACCTCCAGTCATTACTATTCCATGGGACATTAAATCGGTAATTAATTCTGGCGGAGTGCTCTCAATTGTGTCGCGAACAGTACGAATTATTTCATTAGTTACACTCGACAATGCATCACGTATTTCTATAGTTGATATTTCAACTAATTTTGGTAGGCCAGTTGCTAAGTCTCTGCCACGCAATTCTATAATTTCTTCATCATCTAGTGGGAAAGCAGATCCTGCTGCTATTTTAATTTCTTCTGCAGTTCGTTCGCCTAGTAGTAAGTTATGGAATTGCCGTGCATACATAATGATCGCGTCATCCATAGCATCACCTGCTGCTCTTACTGAAGCAGATTTTACTATTCCACCGAGTGCAATAACTGCCACTTCTGTGGTTCCTCCACCTATGTCTACAACCATTACACCTGAAGGTTCCATTACATCTAAATGTGCTCCAATTGCGGCAGCCATTGGTTCTTCTAAGAGATAAGTCGATCTAGAACCAGCACCTGCTGCTGCATCTAACACTGCACGTTTTTCTACTTCTGTTGCACCTGAAGGTATTCCAATAACCAATCTTGGGCGAGGTAATCCTGGAGCAAATTTTTCGTGCACAGACTTAATGAAATACTGAAGCATTAGCTCTGTTGCACGAAAATCTGAGATTACACCATCACGTAAAGGCCTTGCAGCCACTATGGTTGAAGGTGTACGGCCAACCATTCGTTTCGCATCAGAACCGATGGCTAAAATTTGTTTGGTTATTTTATCGACTGCAACTACAGATGGTTCATCGAGTACAATTCCACGACCACGGACGTTAACTAACGTATTTGCGGTACCTAAATCAATACCAATATCATGTGAAAATCTCCCAAGAAAAGATGACAATGGGTTGATCATTGTAACTCGCAAGCGGGGGAGTATTACTTATGGTTAATAAGAGTATACATCTTAGCTGATGTGGATATCAACTTTTTAAGAATTGAGACGATATACTCTTGTGCTTCCATCACTTCCTGAAACGATGCGATTTTTCTGAATTAACGATCGAAGTGCTGTTGCGAGATGCCCACCATCAGTCTCTATCATTTTATTGATGTCTTTTTTTGAAAGTTGTTCGTTTTCTCCTAATGCATTTTCAATTATTTCTTCGAGTTCAATTAGGCTTGGCATAAATTCCCTTCTCTATATAATTAATGAAGTCATCTTCATTAATTATATTAATTTCTAATTCTTTTGCTCGTTCTAATTTTTTACCACCATCTACTCCAATCACCAAGTAATCAAGTTGTTTGGTGATTGTTCTGCTATATCTTCCTCCTAAGCTCTTAATTAGACTTTCAAATTCACCTCGTGACCATGTTCTGAACTTTCCTGTACATGCAATTATTAGTCCGTTTAAGTCTCCGTTCACATCTTGTTCATTTGCTGATGTATTTAGTCCCAAATCGGAGAAGGTTTTTAGTAGTTGCTGATTTCTTTCAATTGAAAAAAAATGTGCTACTGAATTTGCTGTGACATGCCCGATGCCTTGTATTTGTTCTATATCTTCAATAGTTGCAGATGTTAAGTTGTCTAAATTTTTAAATGACTGCACTAACAATCTTGCTGTTTCATTCCCCACATGACGTATACCTAACCCAATAATTAATTTTTCAAGTGGTTGATTTTTACTTTCTTTAATACTGAGGAATAGATTTTTGAGTGTTTTCTCACCGTATCCAGGTAATTCAATTAATTCTGAGTAACGTGTTTCAAGAATATAAATATCTGCAAGTGACTGTAAAAAATTTAAATTTACTAATTCCTTAGAACGTTCTTCTCCAAATCCTTCAATATCCATAGCAGTTTTGCTTGCAAAATGCTCTATTTGTCGAATTACTTGTGCAGGGCACGTACTGTTCGAACAATAATGTGCAGCATTATCAAGATCTTTTGTCACTTTACTGTCACAACTTGGACAAGTTGTTGGCATTATAAATTGTGTCGTATTTTGAACTTTACGGTTTGCGAGAATTGGGGCTACGACCTGTGGAATAACATCACCCGCTCTCTGAATAATGACATCATCTCCTGCACGAAGATCTAGTTTTTGAATATGATCATAATTGTGGAGAGTTGCCACACTGATTCTTGCCCCTCCAACTATGACAGGTTCCAATCTTGCATAGGGTGTGATTACTCCTGTTCTTCCCACAGAAACTTCGATTTGTTGCAATTTTGTCACCGCTTGTTCTGCAGGAAACTTCCAGGCTATAGCCCACCTAGGTTCACGACCTGCAACGCCTAATTGCCGTTGTGTTTCTAAATTATTGATCTTTATGACTATCCCATCTATGTCGTAATCAAGGGTGTCTCGTTGTTTTTCTAATTTTTCGCAGTAATCAATAACATCATCAATACTTGTAAATTGTTTGATTAATGGGTTTATAGGGAATCCTTTTTTTTGTAACCATTGTAATGACTCGAAATGGTTGTCAAATTCCTGTGCTCCAGCACTATGCCCTAGTTGATAAATGAACATATTTAATTTTCTTGACGCAGTAACTTTTGGATCAAGTTGCCGTAAAGAGCCTGCAGCAGTGTTACGTGCATTCATGTAGAGCTGTTCTTCTGCTTTCATTCGATCTTGATTGATTCGTTCGAATTCTAATTTTGATAGATAGGCTTCACCGCGAACTTCAAATGTTTCTGCAGTCGCTCCTGCTTTGATTTTTAAGGGTAACGTTCGGATAGTTCTCAGGTTGGCAGTTATATCTTCACCTACCTGTCCATCTCCTCTAGTAGCTCCCTGAGTAAAAGTCCCCGAAGTATAGATTAATGAAATTGCTAATCCATCAATTTTCGGTTCACATACGTAGTCAATTGTTTTATTCTCTGAGTTATCTCTTACGCGTTTGTCCCATCTTAATAATTCATCTTTGTTAAAAGCGTTTGCAAGAGAGAGCATAGGTTCACTATGTGTATGGGTATTAAATTCTGTGAGCGGTTCCCCACTGACGCGTTGTGTGGGAGAATCATTTGTAATTAATTCCGGAAAAGTTTGTTCTATTTCACGAAGTTCTTCTAGCAGATTGTCGTATTGTGAATCACCAACGGTTGGATTGTTAAGAACGTAATATTGATAGTCATACGTGTGTATTCGCTCTCTTAATTCAGTAGCACGTATTGAAGCTGCTGTATGTTGAGAAAAGTCGTGTGTATTATTATTTTTTGAAGGTATAGATTTCACAGTTTAAATTATAACTATATTTGCTAAAGTACAGAAATAGTACTTTTTTGAAAGGTCAACATGACTGCGATCTATGATAACAAAATTGTGACCATTATTGATTATGGTGCTGGAAACTTGCGTAGTGTCGCTCGTGCCGTGAGTCACTCCGGATATAAACCTTTTATTACCAAAAATCCTGCTGATATAACTGAAGCGTGGTCTTTAATCGTTCCTGGTGTTGGTGCAGCAGCAGATACTATGTATAACCTTCAATCAGGTAATTTTATAAAACCTATTCTTAATTATACTCAATCAAGACGTCCTTTTCTTGGTATTTGTATGGGAATGCAAGCACTTTTTGACTCATCTGATGAAGATGGATTTCAGGAATGTTTAGGAATCTTGGCTGGTAAAATTATTCGATTTCCTCATGGTTCAATTATTCCACACATGGGATGGAATACAGTAAATTTTGAAAATGAAATTCCACTTTTCCGTAATATTAAAAATGAATCTTACTTCTATTTTGTACATTCATATCACGCAGTACCTGATAACAATGATAATGTGCTTGCAAAAACACAATATGCAAGCACAAATGTGCCCGCAATTGTTGGCAAAGAAAATCTTATTGGGACACAATTTCATCCAGAGAAATCTGGGCAAGCAGGGCTACAACTATATAAAAATTTTCTTGATTTAGCTTATGAACGAAAAAGTATCTGTACATAATTTTCACAATGAAAGTAGTTGATGATGGAAGTGATACCTGCGATAGATATTCGAGATGGGAAATGTGTTCGTTTAACCCAGGGTCAATATGATCAAGAAACAGTCTTTGCTGACGATCCTGTGAAGGTTGCAAAAAAATGGCAAGATTTAGGTGCCACACGATTACATATCGTGGATTTAGATGGTGCA
>JAKUNM010000032.1 GCA_022451865.1 Dehalococcoidia bacterium | reverse complement strand
TGGCAGAACACTTTATGCACGTTATGCAGAACTGTTCGGTAAGCAAATACAAATTCCAGATAACGGGTACCCAGGTGAATATATTATAGAACTTGCAAAAAATATTCAGGAACAATATGGAGATGCTTTTTTAGAACTTATTAATAACGAACCAAATCCTGAGTTAGGCAAAATTGGTATCAATTTACAACTCACTGATATTAAAGATGATTTAACAGCAATTGGTGTAAATTATGATTCATGGTTCTCTGAACAATCTTTAATGGATAAAGGAGGAGCATATGAAGTTTCCTTACAATTGCTTATGGATGCAGACTTAGTTTTAGAACGTGAAGGAGCAGTTTGGTTCAATTCTTCAGATTTAGGAGAATCAAAAGACAATGTACTTATCAGATCTGATGGACAACCAACTTATTATGCTACAGATATCGCATATCATTATGACAAATTTCTTATAAGAAAATTTGAACGTGTCATTGATATTTGGGGAGCTGACCATCAAGGTCATGTATCTAGAGTAAAAACAGCTTTGCAAACAGTTGGTGGTGACCCTAATTCTTTAGATGTCCTTCTTTATCAGTTAGTTAATCTTCGAAGAGGAGATGAAATAGTACCTCTGTCAAAACGAGCTGGTGAAATTGTCACTCTACGTAACGTTATAGATGAAGTAGGTGCAGATGCGGCAAGGTTCTTTTTTCTAAGTTCATCAGCTAATCAAACAATGGACTTTGATTTAGAACTAGCGAAAAGTCAATCAGATGAAAATCCAGTATATTATGTTCAATATGCCCATGCTCGAATATCAAGCATACTTTCAAAAGCTGAAGAAGATTCATTATTCAAGAACAATCCTAAAATTTCATTGCTTAATCATCCATCTGAACAACTACTTATTCGAAAACTTTTGCTTTTACCTGAAATTCTTGAAAATGTAATTACTGATCTTGCACCTCATCATCTTCCACACTACTCAAAGGATTTAGCAACAGCTTTCCACTCCTTTTACACACAATGTCGTGTCATTAGTGAAGATAAAGATCTGACTGCAGCAAGATTAATGTTATTACAAGCATCACAAATCGTTCTGGCAAAAACATTAGCCCTTATGGGAATTAGTGCACCGAGAAAAATGTGACCTATGGATACTGAAAAACCTAGAATCCTTACTGGAATAAGACCTACAGGATCTTTACACCTTGGCCATTATGGCGGTGCACTTGAAAATTGGCTTAAGTTGCAAAAAGAATACGATTGTTTTTTCTTAATTGCTGATTACCAAGTATCTGACTATGCCGAAAATATTGATAATATCCGTGAATGGGTAATCGAAATTGCGATTGATTGGCTATCTGTTGGCCTAGATCCTGATATTTCACATTTTGCTATTGAAAGTCTTATACCAGAACATACCGAATTAACTACATGGCTAAGTTGGTGGGTACCCTTAGGAAGACTTCAGCGAAACCCGACCTTAAAATCTGAAATGACTGATCTGGGAGAATCTGTTCCAGTTGCTTTTTTCAATTACCCTGTAATGCAGGTAGCTAATATTTTAATGCCACGCGCGCATCTAGTTCCTGTAGGTGAAGACCAGCTACCACATATTGAAATGACCCGTGAAATAGCAAGAAGATTTAACCGACTTTTTGGAAATGACAAAGAAATCTTCCCTGTTCCAAAAGCATTAGTAGGACGTATCCCACGCCTAGTTGGAATAGATGGCCCTGATGCAAAAATGAGTAAATCAAAAAATAATGCAATCTGGTTAAAAGATGATTCAGAAACAGTAACAAAAAAAGTTATGCGAATGTACACAGATCCCTCAAGGTTAAGAGCTACCGACCCAGGACATGTAGAAGGAAATCCTGTTTTCATGTATCACGATGCATTTAACCCAGATATCGATGAGGTTGAAGACTTAAAAAAGCGTTATGTTTTAGGAAAAGTCGGAGATGTTGAAGTAAAAACCAAACTAGCTAATGCATTGAATCAGTTAATGGATCCTTGGAGAGATCGACGTGATTACTTTGAAACACATCCAGAGTTAGTTATTGAAGCCCTACGCAGTGGAACAGAGCACTATAGAGATAAAGCACAAGAGACTATGGAAATGGTAAGAAGTGCACTCAAATTGGACTACTTACAAAAAGATTAACCTTTTCACCTGTCAGTAATGTTTGTGTACTCTCTATATGATTCACCAACATAGATCTGTCCTGGGCGAAAAATTCTATTCCCGGAATCCCATTGTTCTTGCATGTTAACCATCCAACCCAATGTCCTTGCAGCGGCAAATAAAGGCGTAAAGAAGTCAATAGGAACACCTATTGCCTCAAAAATACATCCAGAAAATAAATCCACATTTGGGAATAAACCTCTGTGCCCTAATCTTTCTGTAGCGACTTTTTCCACAGTTAATGCAATCTCATAATGATCGCTTGCCAACGTATTTTCAGTAATCACTTCTGTAGCTAATTGTTGAATAACTTTAGAACGTGGATCTTTGACATGGTAAACACGATGTCCAAAACCAGGGATTTTAAATTTTTCATCTAGCAATTCAGTAATTTTCGCTTCAGCCTCATCAGGTTTCCCAATTCGTTCAAATAGACGTAATGAAGCCTCATTTGCACCTCCATGTGCAGGCCCTGATAAAGCACCAATACCAGCAGAAATTACGGCTTCAGGTTCTGATTTTGTAGAAGTAACCACACGTGCAGTAAACGTAGAAGCATTTCCAGCAGAATGATCAGCTTGCAAAATTAGTAAAGCATTCATCACACGAACTTGAAGATCTGTAGGAGTTTCACCTGTGATCATACGCACTAACATGCTTGCATGTGATTCACCTTTTAGAGGACCTGAGTACTCTCTACCATCAGCTGCTTGTGCAATGATACCTACTAAATGTCCTACTTTTGCAATTAGAGATAATCCTCTGTCAGTAACAGTATCAACTTTTTGTTCAAAATCATTATCCATGGGGCCTAATGTGGCAACGGCAGCTTGTAAAGCGAACATAGGGTGAGTTTCTATTGCAGCCCGTCTAGCTATTTCAATTTGACCATCGCTAAGCTCACGTTCTTTTTCAAATAATTGCTGTATCTCATTAACTCGATCTGAATTAGGGAGAGTCCCGTCATACAGTAAAGCAACTATTTCTTCAAAAGTTGACTCTGGACTAGTAATATCTTCTATCGAGTATCCTCGATAAGTAAGGCGCCCTTCTTCACCTTCAACCAACGAAATAGCTGATTCAGCTATAGCAATTCCTTCAAGACCTTCACTAAAATTTTGATTATCTGGAGCCACTTACTTCCTCAATTTCCTCGAAACTATAACTTTAGAAAAACATCAATACCAATAAATTACAGTAATGTTTGCAAGAGTATAATAAAAAAATTATCTCCTACTCCTTAGAATGATATCGGCATCAACAAATACCGACAGAATGATTATATCCTATCCTACAACGCTAACTATAAATTTTTCCAACAAAGAATATACTGCTTCTGGATCTTCTTGGAGTCCATGTCCAGAACCTTTGATTATTTCAAGACTTTTAGGATTTGATGCTCTTTGAAAAATATCTTCTGAAGCTTCATGATTAAGTATTTCATCTTGATCACCATGGATTAATAATAATGGCTTGTTTAATTGATGTACATCTTGAGTCCCAAAGAGCTGAGATGACATTGCCGTCACTCCTTTTACCAAATCTGAAAGTTCTCCTGCCTTAATGGCTACTGCACCACCGAAAGAATGGCCAACTAATAAAGCTTCACGTGCACCTATACCTTGCATGAAAGAACATCCAGCCAACACATCTACAACTGATTCAGCAAAATCACCAGGTTTTCTATATTCAATTCTTAACGAACTAATTCCATATTTAACCAGTGCAGTACCGATTTTTTCATAAACTTTATCTGCAGGACCTGAAACAGTACCACTTGCCCCACCTACAAAAATAACAAAGGCAGTTTTTCCTTCACATGCCCGAAGATAGCTTTTTATTACGCCACGAGTCGTGTTTAATTCTAGAATATATTCATCAGAGATATCACTTAACCGAGTACGAACACCTTTAATAGAAAGTGTAAGATCTTCCTCACTTCCTGAAGTATTAGGGGATTCAGGGATCTTATTACCAAAACCATCAAGTTCCATATATGCAGACTATCAGGGTAATTGATAAATAGCAGTGTATTAAAAAAAAATCTTAATTTTGCGGTTGTTCCATATGCCAATCAGTTAAAGTTTGATAGGCATGTGTTGCCCTAAGTAATGTTTTTTCATCAAATGGTTTAGCTATCAATTGTAATCCAATCGGTAATTCATTACTAAATCCACATGGCATACTAATCGCAGGATTACCGGAAATATTTACTGGCAATGTATACAAATCATTCAAATACATACTATATGGATCTTCTATTTTTTCGCCTAGACCAAATGCAACGGTAGGAGTAGTCGGTGTCAATAAAAGATCATACGTTTGGAATGCCCTCTCGAATTCTTTTCGTATCAATGTTCGTACCTTTTGGGCCTTAAGATAATATGCATCATAGTAACCTGCTGAAAGTGCATATGTTCCTAACATAATTCTTCTTTTTACTTCCTGTCCAAAACCTATAGAGCGCGTTAAGGACATTTCTTCATCGACAGATTTGCCTTCTAAGAAGCTAAATCCATACTTTACACCATCGTAACGAGCTAGGTTTGCCGAAGCTTCTGAAGGTGCAATAATGTAATAAACAGGCAATGAAGCGGGGCTCGTTGGTAATTGAAGTGATCTGTCAATTATTGCACCTTCATTTTCAAAAAGCTCTATCGCATTCTCAACAGCCAAACGAACATCATTATCCAATCCATCTTGGAAAAATTGTGCTGGCACGCCAATACGTAATCCTGCAAGACCTTTATCAAAATCTTCTTGATAATCAGGTACAGGAATCTTAACGGTTGTTGAGTCTCGAACATCAATACCTGCAATTATTTGCAGCACATTTGCTATATCAGTCGCATCACGTCCAAATGGTCCAACTTGCTCTAACGAAGATCCAAATGCAATTACACCGTAACGACTAACTCGCCCATATGTAGGTTTTAAGCCTGTAATACCACAAAAAGCTGCAGGCTGACGAATTGAACCGCCTGTATCAGTACCAAGAGAAATCGATACATCCCTATTAGCTACTGCAACAGCAGAGCCTCCAGAAGATCCCCCTGAAACTTTTTGGTAGTTCCAAGGGTTTTTTACAGGACCAAATGCAGAATGTTCATTAGAGGATCCCATTGCAAACTCATCAAGATTAGTTTTTGCAACGATTATGGCACCGGCATTTTGCAAACGTTCAACAACAGTACAGTCAAAAACAGGGCGATAGTTTTCCAAAATTTTTGAGCCTGCAGTGGTGATGTTATCAACTGTAGATAGAAGATCTTTTATAGCAATTGGAATACCTGTCAGTGGCCCAGCAGTTCCCAACTTAATACGTTCATCAGCTAATTCAGCTTGTTTCAGTGCAAGTGATTCTGTAACAGTAATATACGCATTCAACTCATGATCTTTTAAGTTCTGTAAAGTGGCTTCAACAAGTTCAACTGCAGAATAAGCTCTTTCATTCAAGAGCTTAGAATGTTGATGCGCAAATACATTAAGTTCAATATTTTTAGACATTAGCCCACATACATTTTCTTCTATTCCAAAACGCCTCTAACTCTAAAATATCCATCCTGACTTCGAGGAGCACCTTCTAGTGTTAATTCTCGGTCTATCGGAGTTGATATTTCGTCAAGCCTATCGACATTTTCTAGTTCAAAAGTTTGAGCAGTAGGATTAACATTTGATGTATCAATTTCTTCCAAAATTTTAAAATTATCTAAAATTACACTCAATTGATTACTTAATTGCTGAACTTCTAACTCAGATAAATTGAGACGTGCTAAAAGAGCTATCTGTTTAATTTCTTCATTTGATAAAGACATTAGAAAATTCTCCGTTTTCTCCGTTTGTATAATCAGTATCCTACAATGTTCGACTTCTAGAAAATATAAATCTACGATTAATCATAAATTACTAAATAATGTGGTCAAAGATCATGAAAGGTATAAGTCATGCGTAAATCTTCGGACAAATTAATACCTGATGCAGCTCGATTAGGAAATCCTAGCTTTGTATGGAGAAGTGGGCAAGAACGCCGACTTAAAATAATGCAACAACATGTAAAAATTAAAGACCACATAATCTTAGACTTGGGGTGCGGTTTAGGAGAGTATGTTAGAGCATTTTCTAGAGAAGGAGGTATAGCAATAGGTTGTGATATTGAATCATCACGTGTGTTTGAGGCTAACCAAAGATCCATTCATCATGAAAACAGCAGGACAACTTTCTTAGTAGCTGAAGGTGAAATGTTACCGTTTTTAGATAATTCTTTAGACATTGTCGTCATGAACGAGGTGATCGAACACGTCAATAACGAACACACAACATTAAGGGAGATTAGTCGAGTATTACGTAATAATGGTTTTTGCATAATTTTTGCACCTAATAAATTATTCCCATTTGAAACACATGGTATTTACATTGGTAAAAGATATATTTTTGGCAACATCCCTTTTATTAATTGGCTACCATCTATTATTAGAGACAAACTTGTTCCTCATGCACGAGTCTACGGACATCATGATTGGTCAGAACTGATATTAGGTACCGATCTAAAAATTATTGAACATACCTATGTTTACCCCGGCTTTGACAATTTAGAAAAAAAATTGGGAATATTAGGTAGAATAATTAGGAAAATATGCTATTCGGCAGAGAGAAATTGGTTTCGGCGTTTTGGTTTATCGCATTTTTTAATTCTTGTAAAAACACCTAAGAGGAATTTATGAATCGTCGGAATTCATCAACTCACTTGACTAGTATTGCAAGAGCTATACGTCACCAAACCATTTCATCAGAACAAAACATAAATCCAGTATTAATAGTCTTAGCCGTTGTTTTTTCTCTAGCACTTCTGATGGGATTAGCCATAACCATCAGCGGAGCAACCTATGCGTTTAATCGTTATACAGAAATAGCAAAAGGGGTTGTCCCACCTGCTCAATTAATCGCAAATCTCCCCCAAGGTGGAGCAAGAATTTATGATCGTAATGGTAGTTTAATGTACGAATTCGTTGATGAATTCACAGGGTTACGTCGACCAGTCCAATTAGAGAATATTTCACATTGGCTAATTGAAGCTACTCTGGCTGTTGAAGATCCTACTTTTTATGAAAACAATGGACTTAACACCAAAGGTTTAGTGCGTGCGACAATAGAGAATCTCACCCCTTACGGAGGAGATTTTCTTGAAGGTTCAGGGGGATCTTCCATAACACAACAATTAGCAAAAAATGTCTATATACCCATTGAAGAACGTTCTCAACGTACTATCGATAGAAAATCAAGAGAAACAGTTATAGCTATAGAGTTAACTGAACAATACACAAAAGAAGAAATATTAGGATGGTACTTAAATTCGATATCGTACGGTGGTATTTACACTGGAATCGAAGCAGCTGCACAAGGTTATTTTAATAAAACAGCATCAGAGCTAACAATCTCTGAAGCTGCATTGCTAGCAGGAATACCACAATCCCCTGGGCTTTATTATCCCTTCCACCATATCGATCTGCAAACGAGTCAACTCATACCTGGTAGTCCTCCCATTGTCAGACAACACCAAGTATTAAATTTGATGATCAAACGAGGACTAATCTCAGAACAACAAGCCAATAATGCAAAAACTACTCCCCTCGAATTTAAAGTAAATAGATTTGAAATTGAGGCTCCACATTTTGTTTTAGGCAGAATAGCAGATGAAATAACTGCACGTTTTGGAGAGGGTGCGTTAGTGCGTGCAGGATTAGAAGTAATAACTACAATCGATTTAAATTTACAACATGAGGCAGAAAAGCTGCTGGAATTTGAACTCAGTGAAACAGAAGAAAAGACTAATACATCTAATGGTGCATTGGTTAGTATTGATGTGAATTCCGGTCAAATACTCACTTACATAGGAAGTAGAGATTACTTTCGTGATGACATTGAAGGACGCAATGATAATGCTGTAGCTCCTAACTCCCCAGGATCAACCCTAAAACCATTTACTTACATGACTGCCTTTATGAAAGGATGGGGAACTGGAACAGCTATTTTAGACACTCCTTTAATATTAATTGATCCTGCAACTGGTGAAGAATACGAGCCACGTAATCCAGTTAGAGAATTTCAAGGCCCCATGACAGTAGCTCATGCATTAGGTAATTCAATGAATATCCCAGCAATTAAAGCTATGAAATTTGCTGGCGTAGAAGATACTATTCAAGTAATGAAGCAAGTTGGACATACTGCGTTAGATAACCCAGCAGGGTATGGACCATCGCTAACTGTTGGTGGAGGAGAAATTACACTCTTTGATCAAGCAATTTCATATAGTGTGCTGGCAGCCAATGGGATAATGAAAGGGCAAGAAAATATCTCAACAGAAGTAGATCCTGGTGAAAGAAAGTTAGAGCCAATCGCAATACTCCGAGTTCGCGATTTAAATGGAGATGTTTTATATGAATTTGACCGTCCCGAACAGAGAAGAATTGTTTCTTCATATTTTACTTCCTTAGTGACTTCCATATTATCTGATGGAGATAATCAGTGCTTAACTTACTACACATGCGATTGGCTTGGATTGCCAAATGGCAGACCTTCAGCTGCAAAAACTGGAACGAGCGAACCTTTTGAAGACTCTAAAGATATTGGAGAAACTTGGACTATTGGATATACGCCTAAGTTGGTGACAGCTGTCTGGTTAGGTAATGCAGATAATTCACCTCTACGCGGTATAAGTTCACAAGGCCCATCTACCACCATATGGAAAACGTACATGACCTATGCTTCAAATTATTTAGGTTATGGAGCCACACCTTTTCTTAACGATCCACGTGTAGTCACAAGAGAAGTTTGCTGGCCATCAGGAAGGCTACCTACAGAGCATTGTCCACAAATGAATCGTTACCAATCTTCTTATTCTTCAGCTATATTGCCACAATCCCTAGATGAATTATCAGATTTTGAAGATGAATGGTGGAAAATCTTAGACATTGATACTCGCACAGGACTAAGAGCTACTAATCGTACACCTGCGAGTTTTATATCAAAGGAATTAAGATTGGATCTACCAGCTGAAGACATTAAAGATTGGGGGGAAATAGAAGATTGGGCGGTCAAATATGGTATAGGGAATCTATTAGCACCCCCAATAGATGACCAAGAAAATAAATTGCCCGTTGAAATCGTGAATTTAAGACCTTATGAAAAAATTAAGGGACTCTATGAACTTTATGGAAGAGCGGAATCTGCAGATTTTAAAAATTACTCACTAGAATGGGGTATGGGGACTGAACCAACTACTTGGTTTGAATTACTAAGTTCGGATGTTGCTGTTAGTGCCGATGGACTATTGGGAGTATGGGAAACAACAAATTTATCTGACGATATTTATACCATTAGAATAGTTATGCAAGACAAAAAATTTGGAATCCGTCAATATCAAGTGCCAGTAAAAATCGAAAATGGCACAGAAAGTAATCTACACTTTTCAACCCCCATTGTCAGGATAGATTCACCACTTGATGGCTCACTCGTAAAAGGGGAGGTCATAATTAAGGGTGTTACTTTATCCCCCACAAGAGAATCTGTGGTTGTAAAAATAGGTGAAAGCTTAAATCCAACCACTTGGGATGAAATAATACGAGATCATACACAAGTGGCAGGAGATCAAATTGGTAAATGGCAAACTGATGAATTTAGTAATGGAATTTATACAATTCAAGTAATACTTACAGACCGTTTGCTAGGTAAAGCTAAAACGAGTATCTACGTCGTGGTCCAGAATTAGGAATTAGACTGTATATTGGTATATTCATAGATTAGATATACTAGAGCATAGCGAATATCATGAACCGAATTCTAATATCAGAAAATCCAGCTCCTGTCGTAACCGATCAAGGCATCTTTGGTAATCTACCTGTACCACCTGATACAGACGTAAGGAAATTTAAAAAGAGAAAATTCAATTTACGTTCAGTTCTATTCTGGATCTCTAGTACAATTCTCACAATTTCTCTAACACTTTGGATAACACTAACTTCTGCATTGCATTTGACAAGTCCAAATGTTGCACTCGCAATTCACGCACAGTTAATACACACAGTCATAGAGATAGATCAACTCATAGACGATAATATCAACGAGATTACTAGTAATGAATTGAAAGTACTTTTCCCATTATCTAAAGCAACAGTATCGCAAAATGAGCTTGAACAGTTTGATTCAGAACAATTAAGAAAAATACTGTTAGAACGTTCTGCTTTTGATCTATATACAAATGGTGTAAGTGCATTTAGTGAGAATAACCAACCCATAGAAACAAAATTTTTCTCTGCTGCCGGTGGAGTAAAAATGTTTATAGGTTTATTCACATATACGCAGCATCAAAGACTATCAAATTATGAATCAACTCTAGTCATACTAGTATGTGGTTCGACTTTTCTCATTTTATTATTAGGGCGAGGGATTAAGAAATTTTTGTCATTAGGGATATCAGCATTCATTGCTTCAGTGATAGCTTTAATAGGAACATTGGCAATTAAGTACCTCCTAGCAGCTTTACTCTCTAATCAACTTGCATTAACCAACGACATTCAAGAAATTGTAAATATATTATTTACAGTACCTCTGCAAAATACGATCACACTGGGATTGGCGGCAATGGTATTGTTAATATTAGCATTTTTGACAGAACAAATATTAAGAAAAATACCATCTAAAGATATTCATGAGGCACAGGTAATTGATAAACCGGACAATGAAAATTAGTTAATATCAACAATAATGTTTTATACAAGTATTGAGAGGGAATAATGCATCAAAATCCTAAAGATTTTTTCAAGCCACTTGCGATTGGTGCCCCCCAACCATTGATGGAAATACCTGTAACACCGAGTAGAATGGTTCATTTCATTAATGCGGGGAATAGTAAAATGGCAGCGAGAATACCTGATATCTTAAAACAAGTTGATATCTTATGTGGCAATCTCGAAGATGCTGTCCCGGCTGATAATAAGGTTGACGCACGTCGAGGCTTTATTCAAGCCGTAAAAAGCAATGATTTTTCTAACACTGGTTGCTGGATACGTATCAATAGTCTTGATAGTCCTTGGTTTCTAGATGATATAAATGAAATAGTAACTGAGATAGGCAATGAGCTCGATGTACTAATGATCCCCAAGGTCCTTAACCCACAAGACATAAGTTTTGTTGATCGATTACTTGCACAATTAGAAGCAAAACATCAAGTAAATAAACCCATCCTAGTTCATGCATTATTAGAAACAGGAGGAGGCGTAGCTCAGGTAGATGAAATTGCATTAGCTAGTCCTAGGTTACAAGGTATGAGTTTTGGACCGGCAGATCTGGCAGCTTCACGAAGAATGAAAACTACTAGAGTAGGAGGAGGTCATCCTGGTTATGTCGTTAGAGGAGATCCGAATTCACAAGATCCTGAGGCAGAAAGAACAAGTACCCAACAAGATCTTTGGCACTATTCAATCTCGCGTATGGTTGATGCCTGTGTGAATGCTGGAGCACTTCCATTTTATGGTCCATTTGGAGACATTAGTGATGCAGTAGGCTGTGAAGATCAATTCAGATCTGCTTTTATACTTGGTTGCGTTGGCGCTTGGACCTTACACCCAAATCAAATCGAAATTGCAAGAAAAGTATTTAGTCCAGATCCAACGGAAGTGGAAATTGCACAAAAAATTCTTAAGGCGATCCCTGATGGCAGTGGAGTTGCAATGGTAGATGGAAAAATGCAAGATGATGCCACTTGGAAACAAGCATCGGTCATGGTAAATTACGCACGCCTCATAGCAAATAAAGATCCCGAATATGCGGCTCTATATTCACTAGACTAAAACATATAAGGAAAGTAACTGGAGGAATACATTGAGATTTTATGAATACGAAGCCAAGGAAGTATTAAAAAAATATTCTATTCCTTTACCAAAAAGTCTTTTTGTTAAAGATAGTGATTCTGCATTTAATGCAGCACAAAATTTATCTACAGACGTAGTAATTAAATCGCAAGTTCTTAGCGGTGGACGTATGAAAGCTGGTGGTATTGATTTTGCTAATTCACCAGAAGAAGTTAAGGAAAAATCACGAATAATCTTAGAATTAGAGATCAATGGATTGCTGCCAGTTGGTATTTTAATCGAAGAAAAAAAGAAAATCACTCAAGAATACTTCGCAGCAGTAACCTACGACGGGCGTGCAAAAAAACCAGTTATCATTTTTAGCGATATGGGAGGTATTGATATCGAAGAGGTTGCTAACTCACATCCTGAGCACCTGTCGCGAACACATTTTTCAGCTGCAAGACCATTCTCTCCTTTCACTGCAAAAAATGCAGTTGCAGCAGTAGGCGTCACTGGAAGAGAGCTCAATCAATTATCAGCGATAGTCACTAATCTTTGTAATTTATTTTTAGAACGTGACTTAACATTGGCAGAAATCAATCCCATTGGAAAATTAGAAGATGGTTCAATTATTGCACTAGATTGCCACTTAGATATGGAATCTGAAGCTAGAAATACACATAGTGCGCTTCTAGCTGAAATTGGCGTTCCAGAAGAAGACAATCGCCAATCCAGGCCTCCTACACAATTTGAAATCGATGCTGCGAATGTTGATGCAGCAGATACTCGTGGAGTAGCTGGAAACCTGACTGAATTTGATGGAAATTTAGGGCTAATTATTGGAGCAGGAGGAGGATCATTAACTCTTTTTGATGCTGTCAGAGCTGCTGGAGGAAAACCAGCGAATTACTGTGAAATAGGTGGTAACCCTTCTGTAGCTAAAGCAGCAAATTTAACCAAGCTAATTTGCTCACAACCTAAGGTCGACAAAGTTGCAGTGATGATGAATGTAGTCTCAAACACCAGAGTAGACATAGTTGCGAGAGGTGTAATAAAAGGCTGTATCGAAGCTGGTTTTGACCCTGCTGAAAAAATTGCGATCTTTAGAATACCTGGATCATGGGAAGAAGAAGGATTCGCACTATTGGAACGGTATGGAGTCGATTACGTAGATAGATCGGTTTCAATGCATGAAGCAGCACAACGTGCAGTAGAAAAAATGAAAGGGATCTAATGTCAATTCTCATAGATGAAAATACAAATTTTATAATCCAAGGAATTACAGGTAGAGAAGCAGTCACCATGGCAAAAGAACTCCTTGATTATGGTTCAAAACTTGTTGGTGGTGTCACTCCTGGAAGAAAAGGACGCGAAGTTCATGGAGTCCCTGTTGAAGATACTGTGCGTGCATTTACAAATAGTCAATCTATAGGTGCATCTATTATCTCAGTTCCACCAGCTTTTGCTGCCGATGCTGTAAATGAAGCTATTGAAGCAGGGATCAAATTACTAGTTGTTGTTACGGAAAGAATCCCTAGAAAACAAGTTGCTCAATTCGTAGAATATGCACAGCAAGAAGAAGTTCGATTAATTGGCCCAAATTGTTTAGGTATTATATCACCAGGAAAATCAAAACTAGGTGGTGTTGGTGGTGCACTCGAATCATGCGAACAGGCTTTTCAACCAGGTTCAATTGGTGTTATGTCGAGATCTGGTGGAATGACAACTGAAATAGCGAATTCACTTTCTGAATCTGGATTAGGCATAAGTACTGCCATATCAATTGGAGGAGATGCAATTATAGGATCAACCTATGCTGAACTAATGCCTTTGTTTGACGCAGATCCTGAAACAAAAGGAATTGCAATCTATAGTGAACCAGGTGGACGTGCTGAATATGAATTAGCAGAATATATGGAATCAAGTGGTTCAAAACTTCCAGTCGTTGCTTTCATGGCAGGCCGATTTATGGACGAAATGCCAGGTATGCGTTTTGGACATGCTGGAACCATAGTTGAAGGTAAAGCTGATACAACTAGTGAAAAAATTGCAAAACTTTCAGATAGTGGAATTGCTGTAGCGGAAAAAATTGAAGATATCCCTGTACTTTTAAAACAACGTATTCGTTAGAAGGAGATTTTATGCCTGCGATGTTTATTTCAATAGCAATTGAAGATTCTGTTCACAAAGATCAAGAACTTTGCAACCGTTTAGTTTCCATGTGCCCAGTTGATATATTCGAAATTTCTGAAAAATCTCAGTTAATAACAGTAGAAGAAAATCTAGATGAATGTACATTATGTAATTTGTGCATCGAAGCATCTTCAGACGAGCAAATAAAAATTGAAAAATTATATAGATCTGATAGTAACTAACTTATTAATATTAAAAAGACTACCTTGCTGGCGATCTTTAGCAATGGTAGATTGTTGTTAACTATTTAGAAAGGTGTCTGCTTTGGCGTATAGCATCATAGAAACATGTATTGGTTGCACGGCATGTACAAAAAAATGTCCTGTCGAAGCAATTACTGGACTAAGAAATCAACTTCATATTATTGATGCTGAATTATGCATAGACTGTGGTGCATGTGGTGCAGTGTGTCCACCTGAGGCTATTCTTGATGAATTTGGAGATTTAGCTAGAACATTCCCTAGACGTGAGTTACCGCTGGCTAAAGTGACTGAAGAAAATTGCATAGGTTCTGGGTGTGAGTTGTGCATAAATATTTGTCCTTTTGAAGCACTCACACTTGAGGATACACCCAACCACCACGACTACTATGGAATGGCTACAGTTGACGATAAAAAGTGTGTTGGTTGTAGGCTATGTGAAGAAGCATGCGGATGGAGTGCAATATATATTGATCCACCACGTGAATTGCTCAAAAAAGATATTTATCCAATTGAAATTCTTACCCCAAAAAAAGGAAAGGGCCTCAAGAAGGCTAACGCTTAGTCAATTTCTTTTTTCGGCCAACGAAATATACTTATCCGGAACAGGAATAATTTAAATGAATCCTGTCGAACTTCATTGGAAAAGGTTACACAGAAAAGCTCTGCTCCCAAAAAAACAAACTGGATTCGCAAGCGGTTATGATCTTCATGCATGTATCGATAAACCAATAGAATTAAATACAATGCCACAGTTGATTCCAACAGGAATTGCAGTTGAAACTCCACCTAATATAGATCTCCAAATTCGACCTAGATCAGGATTATTTTCAAAAGGTGTAATAGGAACAATAGGCACAATTGATGCCGACTATCGTGGTGAATTATATGTTGCGCTGTACTGCCTTCCTAATTTGGGAAAATTTATAATCTCAAATGGCGATCGAATTGCACAACTAGTAATAACCACCTTAACTGAAGTGAAATGGACTGAAGTTGAAGAACTAAGTAAAACAGAAAGAGGATCAGGTGGACATGGTTCTACAGGAATTAATGGATAGTCACATAAACATAGAAGGAGCGAACCAAAATGGTTCGCTCCTTACCAACACCTGCCGTGCGGCGGGGGTTTGTTCGGCAGTATGGTGGTCTGAATAATATGATTTATTCATATCGAAACAAAAATAAATCGTCATTAGATTAGTATAGAAACAGTTTTTAGCTAATATGTCAATACGCATAAACAATTCTTTATCAACATTAAATATCTTCCTAATGTCAATTATGATCATTATGGTTTTAACGTCTGCATGTAGCCGTAGCGAACCAGGTGTGACTATTCGGTCAGTACCCATTCCTGCGACTCCACAAGATGAGAATCAAATATCAACGACTGAGGTAACTACCTCATCTACAGTACAGTCACAAAATGATGATGGTGTTGTTCTACCATTTGCACCTAGTAACCCTATTGGCGGTGGTTTACTTGTAGCGGAATACCTCGCAGGAGGGCTGGCAAATATAGATGACTGCCTCCCGGAACTTGTTGAAGACTGGAAATTACTCAATATAGAAAATGATCGTTGCCTTATAGGTGATGTCGATGGTGATGATTTAGATGAAATAATATATCTAGTTTCAGTGGAAGGTGAATCTACAAATCCGGGGGATGTCTGGTTTTTTGATGACTCACAATCTGCCTATAGATTATTTACTTCCGCCCGTGCGGTAGCAAATGAAATACTTTCAAATGTTAAGATAGAAGGCTTAAGTGATATCACTGGAGATAATTATCCAGAAGCCATAATTTCAAGTGAAAGTTGTAATGGTGAATTGTGTACGCAAAAACTTATTATCGCTAGTGCACATCGAGGACTTGATATAGAAAATTTATCCCCAAAAAATTTATCCCTACGATCTATAAATAATATAACTTTTGAAGATGTGACTGATGATGACATACCTGACATAGTCCTTAAAGAAAAAAATATAACGAATGATGATACCTCTATTAATACAGAAATAAACCCTGAAATTACTGTTACACCTGAGCCTGAAATTACTCCTACTCCTACTCTTATCAGTGAAAATATTACTGGGCCACAACGCGATATAACAACAGTAATTTCATGGACTGGTTTAAGACTTCGATCCAATCTAATTCCTGCAGAACCTGAATATCTTTTTCATCTAGTTGTGGATGCAGATACTGCATATCAATCAGGGGATCTTGAAAAAGCAAAAGAACTATACAAAAATGCTGCAAACAATACAGAATTAAGGGATTGGAAAGAAGAGCAAGGTAAAAGACCAGGTAGAATAGAACTTCAGGCTTACTCACTATTTAGGGCAGCAATAGTAGAACAGCGCACTGGAAATGCTGCAGAAACACTTAATCTCCTCAGTGCAGTTAATACTAATCTATCTAATTCCATCCATGGTCTTGCTGCCGGCATATATTTATCTGCATTACAAAAAGGAGAGGTTTCAGGAACTGCATGTGCAGAAACAGAGGCATTCCTAACCACCTTGGATACTTTTTATAAAGAAACATGGGATTATGGAATAGAAAACCCAATACATGAGATCAATCAACTTTGTCGATAAATTAACTATTACAATACCGCTTTTTGTTGGGGGTATGTTGCAACCACCAAGAGAAGAGCTGCTAATAACATACAAACACTAAATATTAAAAAGGGCATAGTATAGGATCCAAAATAATCAACCCATAGCCCTGTGAAAAATGGCCCTGCGGCATTCAAAATTAATTGGATAGGCTGGAAAGAACCACGTATTACACCTAGAGATGTACGTCCAAAGTAGTCAGCATAAATTGCCTGACTCAAAGCAAAACTAGATCCGAAAAATAAACCGTATACAATCGCGTATATCATTGCAAAACTTAAGCTGTCAGTGTTTAAGAGCAGTAAAGGACCAAC
>JAKUNM010000031.1 GCA_022451865.1 Dehalococcoidia bacterium | reverse complement strand
ACCAAGACGTTCTGCTAAATAAGTCTGTGCATATACAAAGCCTCCACGAGCAACGGCCACAACGGCTATAAGAGACAGGGCGATAAGAAGAGTGGAAGCATTGCCATCTATAGTGGTGGTTTCTTCACCTGTTAAGTTATTCGAGGTAACTATCCCTAAACCAGAATCAATTGCATATCCTGCTAACCAAGGGGCAGCTATTGTCAAGAACCCCGCACCTAACAATGATAAAAGTGAGTAAATAAATAATTGCGGATGCCTAAAAGCTCTCAACACAATTCGGATCAATATACTTTTTTCTAATTTTTGCAAACTACTCACAAAACCCCAACAACTTATAATCTAAAGATTAATACAGTCTAAACACTAAATTTTTATGTGGTAAATTAATTATCCAAATTCTACTTATTCATTAGATATGGCATTGAACTTAGATAATAGTTTATTTCTTGTGGAAATAGACATTGGATGTATTTGGAAACCTAATTGCAAAGCTTCATTTATCCGAAAATCAATATAGGCCAATGCGGCCTTCTCCAACGACTCACTGGCAATATCGAAAATTATTTGTAAATTTGAATTTTTTGCTATTTTGTTCGGTTCAACCTTGTCAGCAATGAACATCGCCCAAGATTCCAAAGAAAATTCAGGATGGCCGGTAGTATGCCACTTAATAGTTTCTAAAACTTGAGAATCCTTAATTCCAAACCTTTCCTTAAGTTCTATAGCCGCAAGAGGACCATGAAGTAATACTGGACTATTAAGTTCGACTGGATCTATATCTAGATCCATATTTTGAGCTTTGTGCAATAATTCTTTTTCAGGCAAAGCACGAAAAAGATCGTGTCCTTGAGCTGCCAATTTAATTTCTGAAATATTTAGATCATATTTTTCACCAAAAGCAGCGGCAAGTGTAACTACACGATCTATATGTGCAAGCATCTTAGGCGGTACTTCAGCAGAGATACATTCACGCAAACGAATATGATCCATTAAGGCAACACTCTAAATAGTTACATCATCGAACGTAAACGACGTACACGCTCTTCAGTAGAAGGGTGTGTAGAAAAGAAACCACGAGATAATCCACCAAAAGGGTTCGCGATATATAAATGCGCAGTAGCCTTAGAAACTTCTCGAGGAGAACGATTGACGCCCATCTCAATTTTCTCTAGAGCAGATGCCAAAGCAAGCGGATCATTAACAAAATTAGCTCCATCGTGATCAGCTTCGAATTCACGAGAACGACTTATAGCAGATTGAATAATTCCTGCAGCAAGAGGAGCCATCAAGGCTACTACTATCGAAGCCATAGCATTTCGTCTACCACCAAACCATAAAGCCATCCACGATATCATTGATATGGCAGTAGCAATTGAGGCAACGATTGAAGATATCAAGATGTCGCGATTACTAACATGTGCTAATTCATGCCCAAGTACTGCACGCAATTCACGTGCCGAGAGCATCTGTTGAATACCAGTAGTTACTGCTACTGCAGCATGTTTAGGATTACGTCCCGTTGCAAAAGCATTAGGTTGTGGAGTATCCATAACATAAACTCGAGGCATAGGCATATTTGCAAGTGAAGAAACTTCTTCAATCAAGTTAAACAAATGAGGATCATCTTTTTTCTCAATTTCTACTGCGTTAGATGATCTCAAAACAATATCAGCAGATTTCCAATACGACCCCAAATTCATAGCTAAAGCAATAAATCCAAATATAATCACTCCACCTGAACCACCAACTGCGCCACCAACTGCAATAAGTAATCCACTAATTGCAGCTAGAAGGATAACTGTTTTGAAATTATTCATACTCTCCCTCAAGTCAATTTAATCACTATGGATAGATGATATAATTCTACCACTCAAGTACCAAAAATTTGCTAATAATAAGGAAATTAACACATGTAAATGGGGACTGGCTGTTAGCCAGTCCCCATTTACATTTAGAAATTACTTTTAAATTCCTAGTTGTTGTGCAACAAGCTCGCGATGATAATCAGCATCACCAAAAGATAATTCAGCTCTTTTTTGACGTCTGAAGTACAATTGAATCTTATAGTCTTTAGTAAATCCAATACCACCATGAATTTGTTGGCCATGGGCGACAACACGTCGCGTTGCATCAGAACACCAAGCCTTAGCCATGTTTACAGACATTTGTGTCTCATCCTCTGATTGACCTGTCGAAATTGCCCATGCAGCCTTGTACATAATGAATCGTGATCCATCAACATCAGTAACCATATCAGCACACTTATGCTGTATTGCCTGGAATGAACCAATCGGACGTCCAAATTGAACACGCTCTTTAGCATAATCAACAGAGATTTCAAAATCCATCTGTGCCAATCCAACCATGTAAGCACATTCACCAACAGTATAACGATGTATGACAGGACCTAAAGCCTCCCAACCTGCACCTTCAACACCTAGTAATTGACCCTGTGCATTATTAAGCTTAACTTCTGCCTGCTTATCACGAGCAATAGTTTGTAGTTGGGTGATATCTACACCGTCCTGATCAGTGGCAACAATTCCCAATGTAATGCCTTTTTCAGACCGTCCAGCCACTATAATATAATCTGCGACGTTAGCATCTGGGACAAACAATTTAACACCATTGAATGTTACATCATTCCCATTTACTGAAGCTTCGCATTGCACTCCTTCGTCGTCGAAACGTGCAGAGGGTTCAGTAAGGGCTAAAGTAAAAATTACATCGCCGCTAGCAATCTTCGGTAAAAATTCAGCCTTTTGTTCGTCCGAACCAATTTCAATTAATGGAACGGCGCCACCTAGTACTGTAGACATGAATGGACCAGGTACTAAAGCACGACCAAATTCTTCGAGCAAAACACAGAGATCTAGAAAATCAAATCCTGCACCACCATGCTCTTCAGGAATTAGCAACCCTTGCCAACCTTGTTCGGCCATTTTTTGCCATAAGGCAGAACTGTAGCCAGCGTCATCTTCTTCCATATCACGAACGAGTTGCTCCGGACATTCGTTTTCTAAAAAGTCACGTGCACCATTTTTCAACATTTCCTGCATTTCAGTTAGGCCGAGATCCATTTTTACTCCTCACATTCCCTATCCGTTGAAAGATTCGGGTCTTTATTTATATCACACATGCGAAAAACACACCTTTTTTATCCACGCGGTAACCCAAGACCACGTGTTGCAATCACATTCCTTTGAATCTCAGAAGAACCTGAGAAAATAGTATGTGGAACAGAACGTACATAATCACGAGTAAACGAAGAACGCATTGGTGAATATTCACTGTCTTCAGACCAAAGATTTGAATATAACCCAAAAACTTTAGTACCTGTTCGTGCAAGACGTTGATGTGTTTCCGATCCAAACATCTTGTTCACTGATGCTTCATAATTTGGCACCATCCCTGAATTTTGCATTGATACAATACGAAAAGCAAAATTGAAAAGAACATTTACTTCTAAATAGCGATCTGCTATCTGATGCCTTACACTTTCAAAATCATCACGAACCCTTGTGTCATCTTCAGACTCAGCATTAACGTATTTTAATAGTTCTTTGATTGTTCTTTCGTACTCAATTGCACCAGAAATACCAGAACGTTCAAAATCCAATAAAGTCATACCTACATACCAACCACGATTTTCTTCACCGATAATATTCGATGTGGAGACTCGCACATCTTCAAAAAAAGTTTCGTTGAATGGCTCTTGCCAACCCATATCAACAATGGGACGAACCGTTAAACCTGGTGTCGTAATGTCCATTACTAAAAAACTAATCCCACGATGCTTAGGAGCCTCTGGATCAGTACGAACTAAAGCAAAAAGCCAATCAGCATACTGTGCACCTGATGTCCAAATCTTCTGCCCATTAATCACAAAATCATCACCATCTCTGGTAGCTCGAGTCTGTAAGGATGCCAAGTCAGATCCTGAGCTTGGTTCAGAATATCCTTGTGCCCATGCAACTTCACCAGACAAAATTTTAGGTAAGTGCTCAGCTTTTTGTTCTTCAGAACCATGAACAATCATTGTAGGCCCTAATAAAGAAACTCCCATACCACCCACTGGTGGAGCATCAGCCTTGGCCATCTCTTGGTTATATATGAACTGTTCCATCACAGATAACCCAGCGCCACCATATTCTTTTGGCCAATGAGGTGCGATCCAACCTTTTTCAGCTAAAGCATCTGCCCAAGTGATTGCACTCTCTTTTGCGGAAGCATCATTTGATTTTCGATCAGCTTGCCAACCTGTCGTTTGTGTTTCGTCATTATTTTCTTCACCTGATCTATATCGATCTGGTAATCGTGTCTGTATAAATTCTGCAACTTCAGTACGAAATTGTGCCTGTTCTTGGCTGTCTTGCCAGTCCATACAGAACCTCCCCCATCTATAACATTTTTACAAGATTATCAATCTACCTTATTGCAACTATGCCAGCAAATTATACACATAACTACAGGAATAATAGTGTAACTTTCAGAAAAATTTTATTACATATTTTTTTATAAATTTATACTTTTGCTTATTATATAGGGCATAATTACTTGACCCGCACGACAAATTTGAGAGATCATTAAATCGTAAAAGAATAGATTGCCCACAAGGAAATTGTAGTGCTGAAATCGAAAATACCATTTATTGCTCTATTTTTGTTGTGCGCAAGCCTCTTAACTTCAAGAGTTGACACTGTTCACACGCAAAGCACTACACCTCTAGAGCAAACATGTGAACAAATTCGTTCGCTTGAGAATGATGGAGAATATCGAATTGGTTTTATCTTACATGACTTGGAACGTGGACATTCATGTGAAATAAGATCAAATGAAATATTTCGTTCAGCTTCTTTGTATAAGTTATTTGTAATGACTGCTGCATATGAAAAAATTGCCCTCGAACAATTATCTCTCACCGATACAATATTAATTGAGCCAAGACATGCTATTGATGATGCACCAGAATGGCGTATGAAAAAACCAGTAGAAAGAACAATCGAACAGTCAATTGATCTAATGATTCAGCGCTCCACAAACCCAGAAGCTGTCGCACTTCGCGAACTTATCGGAATAGATTTTGTAGATGAAACACCAAAAAGATTGAACCTTGAATCTACAGAATTGGGTTATCAGTATGTAACAACTGCAAAAGATATTTCACAATTCTATGAAAAACTTTATCGAAATGAATTAATCGATACAGAGAGCAGCAAAATGATGCTCGACACATTACAACAACAAAAGATTAGTTATCTTATTCCAAGTGGATTCCCTACAGATACTCAAATCGCACATAAAACAGGTTTGCTCAATAACTATCTTCATGATGCTGGTATTCTATATGACAACAATAATGCCTATACCCTTATAATACTGCTTGAACATGACAAACCATTTGCTATAGCAAGAGACTTGATCCAGAAAATAGTGGTAATTACACAACAAGGAATCGAATCAATACCTAATATCCAAACAAATTTGGTACCAGCTAGTACAGCTGAACCTGCCGGAGCTTTAATACCAAATTCTGCTACAGAAAGCTCACGCATAATAGATGGCCGTTTGAATACAAAAATCATAGGTATTGATACAACAACTCAAAATATTTCTTCATTATTATCGATAATCAATAATGCACAGCAGGAATCAACTTTCATCCTATTGCCAAAAACAATCGATACAACTGTGACTGTTATTAAATCATCAGACGCAGCACTAGAGTCTAATTCGACAATATCTCCACAGCTTTCGACAAGTGATAGTGCAGTTACACCCCAAAATCCACAACAACCATTGACTAACTCCGCACCAATCTCCATTTCTCCCCAACAATCAAGTCTATTGATAAGACCATTGGCATCGATAGATGAAACAATATCTGCAATATATGCAGCCTTATCTATGGCTTTAATTTCAATAATTTCAATATATGCGATTCGAACAATTGATAAACAATTGATTCTAGGGGTATCATCATTACCCCTTGGACTAAATCGAAATACCCAAGTTGCTCAGTTAAGAGAAAGGGCAAATGCAATGCGTCTACCAAATCGAAAAACCGATAATGAAAATACTGATGAAATACAGAGCACAAATACAAGTCAGGTTCCATCCAATTTAGGCGCAGTTACACCTGATGAATCTGCACGACTACACCGCATCCAGCAGTTTTTTTTCCATCAGGAAGAACTTACTGATTCAATGCATGAAGATTATATTAACCTAATTCGTCCCCTAAGAGAGTTGATCGCAGGTCATGAGAAAACGCAGGAACTCCTCTTGAAGAATTTGGAAGGCCAATTGCTCCCTTTGAATGAATATGCCGACGATCAACAAAACACACTGGATGAACTTGAAGGAAAAATGTCTGAAGATGGATTTGGATTTTTGCAACGAGCTTTTTCAGAGACCATTGAAGCACATAGAGCAACAATTTTAAAAACTAGAATGCAAATCTCACAACAACTAGATCCAATGATCCAATTTGACGAACAACAGCGAGAATCTGTTGACCTAGCCTTACAAAGATTCGATAAAGACATTAATGCACTCGAGGACAATTTAGCTCAACAGCGCCAACTACTTACCAGAATGGTTGACACCATGCGCTCGGATAGTTTTACTGCTGTACGAGAATTTTTACAAGCGCGAGAAATCCGTTTATCCGAGATCGCCAATTCTGGAGTCACCGATCCTGGTGCAATTGCAGAGTCAATGCAAAACTTGCAGGATGAACATACTACAGAAACTGATAAATCTAGTCATATAACAAACGTTATGGATCTAACAAATCGAGCAGATACTATTCTCGCTGACGCGTCTTTAGGGAAACCTCACGCATTACCTAAAGATCAAGATAGTCAACTTAATGAAAGTGAACCTTCTGAAGAAAACCAGGCGGAAACAGCTTCATAATTTTTAGACTTGATCTTCATTATCTTGATCATCAATGATCAGAGCTTGTGAGAAATCTAGCTGATTATTTTCATCCAAATTAATGAATTCACTGATAGCATCAACATCAATAATGTTACCTAATTCAATTTCACGCTCCAACTTAGCCTGGATTTCTTCTCGCTTCTCTATCGATTCTTTGGTTAGCTCAAGTTCTTCAGCCATTCGTTCTGCAAGAATTTTTTCTGGTGCTTCGAGATCCCTTGGAGTACGGGCATTTTTGACAATATCAAGAGAACTATACGCATTTTCTCCTAAATAAATCAGGGGGAGATTGTCTTCGCCACTGCTTTTCCAATGGAGATCAAATGAATCATTATCAACTTGAACTGAAACGACTTCGGCAATGTAAAGAACATGGTCACCAAACGGCATCATATGTCTGACTCCACATTCTATCCAACCAGCGCAATTATAAAGTAATGGCGACATGACTCGAAAGCCTGCAAAATAATCCCATTGAACTGCTTCGAGCTTATCTATATTCTCCCCACTAATTTGGCCAAGGTATTGCACATGATGAAGCATCGGACGTTTAGGAATATTAATAGCAAACTCTTCTGAATGATTGAGCATATCAATGGAATATCTTGACTCTGCAACAGCTATTGCTATTAAGGCGGGATTTGATGATACAGGCATATGCCATGCAAGAGGCATTACGTTATTTCTACCCTGCCAATTAGAAGTGACCAAGGTAACCACACCACCCATTAATAATCTTGAGGCAAATTCTTTAGACAAACGACTAATATTTTCTGGTGCAGGCTGGTACATTTTTTTAATACTTTACTGTGATCTAATACTTACTGATTTTCCGAAAATCTGTATCCGACATTTCGAACCGTTTCAATAAATTGCTGCCTTTGTTCTATCTTGGCCCGTATACGTCGTACGTGTACATCAACAGTCCTTGCTCCTCCAAAATAATCATATCCCCAAACTTGATTCAGTAATACTTCACGCGAAAAAGCTTTTCCAGGATTTGATGCTAAAAAGCGTAATAGTTCATATTCTTTATAGGTAAGATCAAGTATTACACCATCCAACGTCACTTTGTAACGATCAACATCAATTTCTAATCCACCTCTTCTAAGTAATTCAGCTGTAACTACTCCATTCGATGAAGACAGCAAGCGTGAAACCCTTAAACGAATTTCAATATCATTAAGTGGTTTTGTGACAAAATCATCTAGTTGTGGAACAGCCTCTAAAATACCTAGGTCACGTTCGTCAGCTAAAACCATTAATATTACATCTCGAATTTGCATTTCTGCTGATAATTGTGTGAGAGAGGATATGGACATCCCTGCAGAAAAATCAGCTAAAAATAAGGCTGGTTTCCACTGATCCAACGCAGTTAGACATCCTCCTACATCATGCTCAGAACGCAAAATATGACCATCAACTCGTAGCGCTCTTTCTATGAGTTGAATTTCAGAAGTTTCTTCTGAGAGCAACAAAATTCTATTCATGTTGTTACCTAGTCACTGGTCAAAAAATATTTTGCAATCTAATGATCGATGTTTAATAATATGTCTAATCACCAATTAAAAATCATTATGATGTAGTATCAAAGCTGATATCATAAAAATAATAACTACAAATTAGCTGTAGTTGTATATGACATAATAGAAGGTCTCCTTATGTCTGTCATTCAAACGTCCGACTTAACAAAGATATATGATAATCGCTATATCGCTTTAAATGCACTGAATCTTAATGTAGAAAAAGGTAGTATATTTGGGTTAGTGGGACCCAATGGTGCCGGTAAATCTACCACTTTTAGACTCTTGTTGGGATTACAAAAACCCACAGCGGGTTCAATATCACTTTTTAATGAACCAATGACTTTAGAACGTGCTGACATCAGAAGGCGTTTAGGGTATTTACCGACTAATCCCAATTTTCCAAAACATATGACACCTATTACTTATCTAGAATTTGTAGGTGGAATCCTTGGATTAGATTCCAGACGAGCAAAAATTCAACTTGTCAGACTTTTGGACTCAGTTGACTTATCGGCAATTGCCTCACAACCCATTAAGGGTTTTTCCACAGGTATGAATACAAGGTTAGGTATTGCTGCTGCTTTAATGGGAGATCCTGAGCTCATCATTCTTGATGAACCAACTTCAGGATTAGATCCTGCCGGAAGAAAACAAACGATCGAACTAATTCGTGAACTTGCAGGAAGTAATAGAACCGTCATTATTGCAACGCACATTTTAGCTGATGTTGAAAGAGCATGTTCTGATGTTGGAATTCTTTCACATGGTAGAATGATTTACTCAGGGCCAATGGCTGAAATGAGAAGATTAGCACGGCAAGGAAACATCCATTTAGAAATCGAAGGAAATATTGGTTCCTTTGAACAGCAAATACATACACTAGACACGCCCGGTGCAGTCAAATATGAAAAGATTGGTTCAGAGTTTAAAATTACACTACTCGGAACAGAGACATTATCTGAGTATATGCACCGTATCTTGGGATTAATTGACAAAACTGGTGTCGACTTGCACTTTATTCGAAGTGGAGAAGATGAGATTGAAGAAGCCTTTCTTCGTCGTCTAGATGATGACAGAACACGTGGAGCTCTCCGTGCAGCATCATGGCTTAACACACAAGATACAGAAAACAATGTACTCGATGTTCAAATGAAGGTAGATCCTCCTAATGCAAGCTTTTCTGACAATACTTAAATATGACTTTGGACAATTATCACAGTCTTGGGTTTCACGCATTTGGATAATAGTAATGACTATTCCAGCTATATTTTTGATATTTTTAGCAAATTATGAAAATGAATTTGTTTCCGAAACAATGGCTTTCTACACCGCAACAGTTCTCATGCCTGCATCGGGACTAGCAATTGCAGTACTTAGTGCAAGTTCCATTAATGGTGAATCTGGAATAATAGCTGATTCAATTCTATCCCGAGCAATCACTCGAACAGAATATGTCTGTGCAAAAATTCTTTCGCGAATGGGATTCATATTAGTGAGTTATTCGGTAGTTATTATTCCATTTTCATATTTTATGCTTCGATATGGTGTTGATGATACAGTTGACAGCTCTGTTTTTTTGGGATGGATCATTATTGGATCTATCCTTACCGCTGTAGCAGCTTTTGGTATTTTGACGTCTGTCTTGATCGCAAATTTATTACCCGCAGTACTACTTGTCTTACTCACTGTAAGTTTATCAAGTGCTTTAATGCAGTTCTTAGGTCTTGAGTTACTAAGTATCAGTGCTGTAATTCAGCAACTGCCGGAAATCTTTCGTGGGGAAACCTTTACGTCTGATGGAATACAAATAATTATTACTTTTCTCCTACTAACTTCTATTCTTTTATTTCCTGCGATCTTTATCTTTGGGAAAAAAGACTTGTAGTTTTATATTTATCACTATCTGAGTAAACTGACCGCAAATAAAACTAAGGAGTATGTATGTTCGATGAACCACTAGGATTTATTGGTGTCGGGAACATTGGCAACCCAATGGCATTAAATCTAATACGTGCTGGGCACAAAATTCATGTTTTTGATTTAGACGAAGCTAAGATGGCAAATCTCATTGAACTCGGTGCTAATCCATTGGAAAGTATTGGTGATATTGCAAAAAATTGTCCAACTATTATTACTTCTTTGCCCGGACCAAAAGAAATAAATGAAGTCATAACTGGTACTAATGGAATTTTAGAGAATGCTACACCCGGTACAATACACATCGATCTCTCGACTAATCTGCCTTCAGAGGCAGTACGTCTAGCAAAAATATGTGAAGCAGAAGGCATTATCTTACTTGATGCACCAGTAAGCGGTGGCGTTCCGCGAGCAATAGATGGAACATTAGCAGTAATGGTAGGTGGACCACAGGCAGCATTCGAAAAATGCTATCCAGTTTTTGAAGCAATTGGAGATCATGTTTTTCATATGGGAGAGTCAGGTAATGGAGCTCTAGTGAAATTAATTAATAATTTAGTTTCTATTAGTGCCAGACAGACTGTTGTCGAAGCTCTCGCTTTGGCAAATGGAGCTGGACTAGATCCTGCACGGGCACTAGAAGTTATGCAAACTGGAAGTGCAAATCGGCAAATCTTAGGTGGGGCAGAAAAAATATTTGAAGAAGATTATGGGAATCCAACATTTGCCCTACGCCTTGCACGGAAGGATTTAGGATTAGCATTACAAGTAGGAATTGAAAATGAAACTCCTACACCTATGGCGTCATCAGCATATGAAAACCTGACTCGTGCTCTTAAAGCTGGGTATGGTGATTCTTCATCAGATTCTGCTTTCAGCATTTATAAAAAAGACTAATAGTCACAACTAAAAATCTCTTGGAGGAATTTTTATGATTGCACTGATAGCAAAACTTACAGCCCTGGACGGTAAAGAAACAGAAATGAAAAGTGCCTTGGAAAAAATGGTTGCAGCAGTAGATCAAACCGAACCAGATGTTTCTCATTACGAACTTCATGTTTCCAATGAAAATCCCTGTGAATTCTATTTCTACGAACGATATGAAAACGCGGAGGCACAAAATGCACACCGAACTACGAAACACATGCGTCAATTAGGTCAAACGCTCAAAGATATCACTGGAGCAAAGCCAGAAATCACCCAACTAACTTGGTTGGCTGGCGTTAACCGTAATTAATATTTGATTTGCCGGCGTAGCTCAGGGGTAGAGCAACTGTTTCGTAAACAGTAGGTCGTGTGTTCGATTCACACCGTCGGCTCCATATATCAGTCTTTGAAATGATGTTAAATGATTTTGAATGTTCCTGTAGAAATATATGCCTTAATTATCGCAGTTCTTATTGATCTATTTTTTGGTGATCCGCCAAATAAATGGCACCCGACAGCGTGGATTGGGTTATCTATCAGACGGCTTAAATTCTTATCCCCAAGTTCAAATTATGTGCAATTTATATATGGTGTATTTTTATTTCTTATTATTATAATTTTTTGGGCCGGAACTACATATTTACTTAATTATTACATCCAATCTCTAAATTATATTCTATACGTCTTGATCATTGGTTTATTCTTAAAATCTACATTTTCTATTCGTATGCTTCATAAAGAAGCATCGAAAATAAAAACTCTTCTGGAACAAGACGATCTTGATCAAGTAAGGTTAGAAATGCCTGCTTTGGTTAGCAGGGATACATCAAATTTAACAAGTCAACAATCTTTAGCTGCGACTATAGAATCAGTATCAGAAAATGTCACTGATAGCTTTACAGGACCAATGATTGCATTTGCTTTTTTTGGTCTTCCTGGAGCAGTCGCTTATCGAGTTGTTAATACACTTGACAGTATGATCGGTTACCGAGGTGAATATGAATATTTGGGAAAGTTCTCTGCAAAAATCGATGACTTACTAAATTTTATTCCTGCTAGATTATCTGCTTGTACCTTGTTAATAAGTAGTATTTTCCTATCTGAGCTAGATGCTAAAAATGCTTGGCATATTATGTGGCGAGATCATGCTAATACCGCAAGTCCCAATGCTGGGTGGACTATGAGTGTAATTGCCGGTGCTCTTAACATAGCGTTAGAAAAAGATACACAGTACAAGCTTGGTGATGAACAAAGACTAATAGTAGTCGAAGATATAAACAGGACAGTAAAAGCTATGTATTGCTCTGCTGTACTGACAATGATATGCGCAGTATCGCTTATCTTAATTCTTCATTAAGGAGATGGTATTTGTATGTCCGAGAGTTCTTATAAAGAATTTCGATTATCTAAGAATAATCCTATACGCCCAATACATGGCAGTATTAAATTATCCGAATTACGTGCTCTGGGATTAGCTTATGAAGATGTTTTAGACTTCAGCACTAATATTAATCCCCTTGGTTCTCCAGAATCTGTTTTCGATGGAGTAGAAGATATAGACTTATCAAAATATCCCGATCCAGAGTGTTTGCATTTACATGAGATGATCTCTAAACACCTAGATATTGATACATCATTTATTCTTGCAGGTAATGGTTCTACTGAGATTATTCACCTCTTCACAAGAGCCTATTTCGAATCAATATCTGAAAATTCTCGTACATGTGCCATATTTGGTCCCACATATGGTGAATACCGTGGTGCATCCGAACTCATGGGAGTTTCAATTCTTAACTTAACAGCTAATTTAATCCCACCTTTTGATTGGGATTGGAGTGAAGCATATTCTCTTATTGCTAAGCATAAACCAGCTTTAGTTTTTCTATGTAATCCTAATAACCCTACAGGTGTTTACCTTGATGAATCACATATTTCTAATTTGGCATCTGTTGTATCCGAAAACAATGGATTATTAATTGTTGATGAAGCATATATCAATTTCGTTGAGGACCGTTGGGATGCAATTCATCTTGTGCGAGATAAAAATATCGCTTTACTCAGATCGATGACTAAGGACTATTCGTTAACAGGTATCCGTTTAGGATATGTACTTGCAACTCCTGATATTATAGAAAAAATATCTATTTACCAGCCCGATTGGAGTGTTAACAGTATTGCCCAGCAAGCTGGTATTAATGTGCTTCAAAATAAAAATTATCTACAACATGCCCGCGATGTTGTAAAAAAAAATAAAGCATACTTAACATCGGAATTGACTAGTCTAAATTTTCAAGTTCATGTTTCTCAGGCGAATTTTTTATTATTACGAACTGGCAATGCAGGTAGCTGGAGGAATCGATTACTTCAAAAAGGAATTGTCGTTAGAGACTGCACCTCTTTTGGGCTTCCAGATTATATCCGTATTGGAATTCGACCTTTTAGTGAATGTAGGCAGTTGGTAAACACAATGATGGAACTAGTCGAGGTTTAGTTAAAAATTGCTTTTAAAAGATTCTTTATCTTCAAAATATGTACGGTAGGTGATTATTGAATAAAGGACATGTACTAATGGTTCAAGGTACTGCTTCTCACGTGGGGAAAAGTATTCTTGTGTCAGCTTTATGTAGAATATTTAAACAAGATGGCTATAGTGTTGCCCCTTTCAAAGCTCAAAATATGTCCAACAATTCTCATGTGACACCTGATGGAAAAGAAATTGGAAGAGCTCAATCCATTCAAGCAGAAGCTGCAGGTATAGAATCACGTGTAGAAATGAATCCGATATTGCTAAAACCTGAAACAGATGATTCTTCTCAAGTAGTTGTAATGGGTAAACCGCTTACTTCTGCAAAAGCTTTAGATTATTTTGCATTAAAAAATCAACTTTGGGATGCAGTTTGTTCTTCTTTAGATATTTTGCGCAATGAATATGACATAGTTGTAATTGAAGGTGCTGGTAGCCCCGCGGAAATAAATTTAAAGGAAAATGAAATAGTTAATATGAGAGTTGCCCTGTATAGCAACTCCCCCGTTCTCTTGTGCGGTGATATCGATCGAGGAGGAGTATTTGCATCTTTAGTAGGTACCCTTGAACTTTTAAATGCCGAGGAAAAAAATACTATCCAAGGTTTTATTATAAATAAATTTCGTGGCGATAAAAGCTTACTCGACGATGGGTTGAGTTGGTTGGAGGAACGAACTGGCATTCCTGTGGCAGGTGTAATTAATCATTATAACGATATTCATATACCGGAAGAGGACTCTGTGGGGCTAGAAGTATTAAGTTCTAAGCCTATTAAAAATGAGTTAGATATTGTTGTTATACAACTACCGCATATAGCAAATTTTGATGATTTTGATCCCTTAACTAGAGAACAAGGAGTTAATCTACGCTATGTTTCAAATATAGAAGAACTAAGCGAACCCGATCTGATTATACTCCCTGGTAGTAAGACAACTATTTCAGATCTCCTTTGGATGGAACAGCAAGGTTTAGCTGATTGTATAAAACGGCTCTATTCAAAAGGAACGCCCATAATAGGTATCTGTGCCGGTTATCAAATGTTAGGAAAGAAATTATATGACCCGAGTGGTATTGAATCGGATATAAAAGAATTAGAAGGATTAGGATTATTACCAATAACTACTGTATTCGAGCATACAAAGGAAACAAAACGTATAAAGGCAATTATAACTAGTGATCATGGGTTGTTAGGCGGGGCTTTATCAATACCGATTTCAGGATATGAAATCCATATGGGTCGAACATCAGGTGATATTTTTGCGCAACCATTTAAAATCCAATCACAACAAGAAGATGATCAGACAACAGTTTTTTCTTTTGATGGAGCTATCAATGAAAATGGTGATGTACTAGGAACTTATATACATGGATTATTTCATAATATAAAGCTTCGCCAATCCGTTTTAAGTCATATTGCACAATTGAAAAATTTAAGTATTGTTTTCTCCAAAGAACGACAAGCCTTAGATCAAGAATACGATAAACTTGCTGAATGGGTGCGAACAAGTATTGACATGGATTTGATATATAAAATGACAGGACTTGAGAAAATTCATAATACACAATGAAATACGATCACTAAGCCTTTCACATATAAGCCATGAAATGAGAGTTTCAGCAGCATCCAAGTTGGATAGAATTCCAAGAATTAGCTGTCTTTGGAGTAGTAAGAACAAGATAGGAACACAGAAATTGAATGCAGATGTGATAGTTATTGGCGCTGGCATAGTGGGGTGTTCGACTGCTTTCCATCTTGCGGAGGCAGGTATTTCTACCTTGGTACTAGAGAGGGGTGAGATCTCTGGTGAAGCTTCAGGGGTGAACATGGGCGGACTCGGAGGGGCAGGCTGGGGAAAATCTCCCTCACTTCAAGAACATTTGACAATGGGCAGTTTAGATATTTTTAAGAGGTTACAAAACGAGTTAGGATATGATATTGAATTTCGACAGTCTGGGTCTTTTACGGCTGTCCATAATGAAGCACAATACGCCTACGCTAATGAACAAGTACTGGAGGGGCAAAACAACGGGTTCAACCTTGAACTAATGAGTCCATACGAAGCTAGAGCACTCGAACCTGAGCTCAGCCCAGATATGTTTGGATATGTATATAGCCGTTTCAGAGGACAGGCTGATCCATTAAAAACTACTCGGGCGTTCGGGCAAGCAGCGATTCAGGCAGGTGCGACGATAGAAACGGATACCGAAGTTACGGCGATGAAGCATCAGAGCAAGGCATGGAAATTAGAGACTAGCAAGGGCTCCTACGAGTCGGGAGTTGTTGTTTTTGCGACTGGTGCGTGGAGTAAAGTACTTGGGAAAATGGTGGGAGTAGAAATTCCAATTGAACCGGTTGTTGGTCAAATGTGGACTACAGAACCTCTTCCTCCGAGAATTTTTGGAACGATTGGCTCATTTGAATCCCGGTTCCACTGGAGTGAAAATTTATATGCAGACATGGGATCTCCGCCCGAACTAACTCATACAGGTGGCCAACGTTTGACAAGACATCTCTACGGTAGGCAAAGGAAAAGCGGTGAAATCATATTCGGTGGTGATAGAAGAAGTGTTGGCTTTAACAAAACCATTGAAGTATCCGGAATTGACGTCAACAAAGAACATGCCACAGAGATACTACCGTTACTTATCGATCTTCCTATCGCGACTACTTGGTCAGGTCTTATGCCCTTCTCAATGGACGGCAATCCGATTATTGGACAGGTGCCGCATAATGAAAATTTATTCGTCGCAACCGGTCTGGCATCATCGGGATTCGGAAGAGGACCAGGAGCTGGCATGTTAATCGCGGACTTCGTTGCAAAAGGCATTGCTCATCCCGTTTTGCACGAATCTGATCCGGCACGATTTACTGCTTGAGCTATCTATGCTACTTGATATTGTATACAAATGTGCACTTGGTAGAAGTTATAACACTTTCCAGCAGGTAATAGGTGACCAAGTATTTTAGTCCATAAACTAATGGGCTTACTCGCTTTGATCTCATTTCCAAAATTTAACAAATTAAAAATTAATACCCCTTTGCTTCGGCTACAGGGAATGCATCTGATCCTCCGTAAATTATTTTTTGTTCTTGGTCAATAACAATTGCTGATGGCCGGGCGAAACTATACCAAGTTTCTGAATCGTCAACCATTTCTAGTTTATGTCCCGTTTTAACAAGAGCACTGAGCACATTTGCATCGATCCTGTAATCTGCAAGCGTTGTTGGACCACTTGAATCTACTCTTGATGTTGATATTGCTTCTTGTGGGCCCATACCAAATTCTAAGATATTAAGAGCAACACTTAAATTTGCATTATGAATTTTTCGACCTCCGGGAGATCCAATACTTGCATATGGTTTCCCGTTTTTACAGGCTATGATTGGCCCCATATTTACAAGAGGACGTTTATATGGCGCTATGGAATTTTTAGTACCAGGCTTCGGGTTGAACCATATCATTGCATTATTCCATAAAATTCCAAGACCTTTAGATACGACTTTTGAACCAAAGCTATTAACAGCAGTTTGAGTACAAGAAACTAAGTTGCCATATTTATCAGCTGTTCCAAAATGAGTTGTGCAATCTGTATCTGGGCTATGATTTCCATTATTTAGATCTGGTTTATTGGATTTTTCATCGTATTTCCATGCGTCGTGAATAGCAATATCAGCATAATAATTCCAAGGATCTCCTTTGTATGAATTTTCTAATTCAGCTGTATTCAGGTTTACATTTTTAGATATTTCTTTTGCATATTCTTTTGATAATAGTCCTTGCAACGGAACTTCAACAAAATCAGGATCTCCCAAATAGTGATATCTATCAGCGAAAGCATGCCGTGCGCCTTCTATAAATGTGTGAAGATAGTCAGGGCTATTGTGGCCCATGGATTTTAGATCAAAATTCTCTAAAATATTAAGCGTCTGTAAATTAGTCCATCCTCCGTTTGGAGCACTAGGAGCATAAATCTCAAAATCTCTAAAAGTAGTTTTTACTGGAACTTTAACCTCGGCTTTGAATTCTGAAAGATCTTCCATTGTTATCAAGCCATCATTTTGTTTCATATCTTCTTCTATTGCTGCTGCTACATCACCTTTATAAAATGCATCAGCACCTTCTTTAGATATTTTTTCTAATAAATCTCCAAGGTCTTTTTGTTTTAGTCTGGTAGCACTGTAATCTGCGGAACTAGGGTCAGGTATATATTTGGGAGGGAATCCGTCTGGTAAAAAAATTTCTTTTGATCCAGGAAATTTTTGTAATTGTTCCATATTTGTTGCAATCACCAATGATAATAACCAATAAACGTCATACCCTTCTTTTGC
>JAKUNM010000030.1 GCA_022451865.1 Dehalococcoidia bacterium | reverse complement strand
CATACTGAACAGGCAACCGCCTTTGAGCTTCTTGAAACAACACAATAAAGGCAACAACCGAAATAGCGACAAAAGCTAGCAAAAACAGTCCACTTAATGCAGCGCTTGTACCAGTAAAAATATTTCGACCAATTAAGCCGGGCAGACCAGCAACAATTCCTCCCAAAATAATCAAAGAAATACCATTCCCAACACCATTCTCAGAAATTAACTCCCCAAGCCACACCAAAAACATAGTGCCAGCTACCAAAGAAATAATTGTCGCTAAAGTAGTTAAAGCATTCCCGCCAGTAAATCCTATATTCGTAATACCACCAAGTTGTTGTATCAAAACCAATTGAGCATATCCTTGGAAAACTGCTAATGGCACGGTTAACCAATGTGTATATTGCTGTATTTTATTTCTTCCAGCTTCACCTTCTTGTTGAAGTGCTTGTAGCCTTGGAATCATTGGCGTAGCTAATTGCATTACAATTGTTGCAGTTATGTATGGATAAACACCAAGAGCAGCAACGGATAAATTTTCAAGTGCACCACCAGAAAAAATATTTAAAAATCCTAAAATAGCATTATTATCAAATGTATTTTGTAAGGCATCACGATCCACACCCGGTACAGGAACATGGGCTACAAACCGAAAAATTAATAACATTCCTAAAGTAAAAAGTATTTTGTATCTAACTGCAGGTTGTTGAAAAGCTGCTGCTGCTGCCTGCAATAATTGAGGACGCTGAGAGTTTTGGCCACTAGTACTCAATTTTCATCATCTCCATTTTCAGATGAGTTTTTACTAATTTCAGTATCTAGATTTCTTCGATGTATCCTATTTCGTACACGCTTTACAGCGGGTGAAAGTTCCATAAAATTTCCACCAGCAGCAGTAATTGCATTTTTCGCAGAATTAGAAAGTCTAGGTGCTTCAACTGAAAGGGAAATTGAAAGTTCGCCACGACCCAATACTTTAAAAAGAGCATCTGGCTTACTCACCAAACCTATTTCGGCTAATGCATCCCCATTAACAATTGAGTCTGGCGTAAAATTTTCTGACAATTGGCTCAAATTAACTACCTCAAATTCTAAACGACTGAAATTTCGGAAACCACGTAATCGAGGAGCACGGCGAACTAATGGAATTTGTCCACCTTCAAAGCCTGGCCTTACTGAACCCCTAGCTTTTTGACCTTTTAATCCACGTCCGGCATAGGTACCTTGCCCAGTAGCATTCCCACGTCCAAGTCGCTTACGTGAATGTTTCGAACCACTTGAAGGGTGAAGAGTATGTTGATCCATCAACTCACCTTTTCTATATCAACAAGATGCTTAACTTTTTGAACCATGCCAAGCACAGAAGGTGAAGCATCATGTTCTACATAATGATTTAATCTCTTTAAGCCCAAAGCTTTAATAGTCCGTTTTTGGTTATCGGCATAACCTATCGAAGATCTTTTCCAAGTTATTTTAATTTTTCCCATGATAACCCTATACCTATACTTATGACTCAGATAACTGCTTACGCATGGCACGCGCTTTTGCTGGATCTCTTAAAGCTTTTAAGCCAGAAATAGTCGCTTGAGCAACATTAACGGGATTGTTAGAACCTAAGGATTTAGTTAACACGTCTGAAATTCCAGCTGCCTCCATAACAGAACGCACAGCACCTCCTGCAATTAAACCTGTACCAGCAGATGCAGGATGCATCACAACTTTTGATGACTTAAATTCAGCTACATAATCATGGGCAATAGTAGTGTCATTCATTGCAACCTTAAACATATTTCTTTTAGCAATCACTCCGCCTTTACGAATTGCTTCAGGCACCTCATTAGCTCTTCCCATTCCAACTCCCACAGATCCTGCACCATCACCTACTACGATAATTGCAGTAAAAGAAAAACGCCTTCCACCTTTGACAACTTTTGCCACTCTATTAATGTGAACAACTTTCTCTATAAATCCTGAGTCATCTTCATCTTCACCACGACGTCTATCGCGGCGCCTATTCTCCCTACCGGAGCGAGTGTTTTTACGACTACGATTGTTATTTTCACTTACTTCACTATCTTGGGTCATCAGAATTCCAGCCCTCCTTCACGTGCCGCAGAAGCCAAGGCAGCGACACGACCTGTATACAAGAATCCTCCGCGATCAAATACAACAGAATCAATTCCAGCTAATTTTGCACGTTCAGCAACCAACTGACCTACATGAGTTGCACGACTAGATTTTGTGCCTTTTTCACTTCTTATAGATGGATCAAGATCAGACGCATGAACTAGAGTAGTACCTAAATTATCATCAATAACCTGAGCATAAATATGTTGATTCGAACGGAATACTGCCAAACGTGGACGATTAGAAGTACCACGCAGTTTTTTTCGCACACGTATATGACGTCGGACACGAGCATTATTTGATGTTTTATTTTTGGCCATCAACTATACCTTAGCCTTTCCAGCTTTCTGTCTAACGTATTCACCTACATAACGTACACCCTTACCATGATAGGGTTCGGGTGGTCTGACACGTCGAATAAGTGCAGCCTGCTGTCCGACAACTTGCTTGTCTATTCCTATTACATGAATTAACGTTGGTGTTTCAACTTCAAAAACTATACCGGCTAAAGGAATTAACTCTACTGGGTGGGAAAAACCTACCGTCATAATTAAGTTCTGCCCCTGTAGTTGAGCTCTATAGCCGGTACCACGAAGTTCTAAGGATTTTTGGAATCCTTCCGTGACGCCTTCAACCATATTTGCAACCAAAGAACGAGTTAATCCATGGAGAGATCTTTCTTCTGGAGCATCTGAAGATCTTGAAACTTCAATATGATCTTCTATCATCTGTAACTCAATAGAAGAATGTATCCGAAAAGATAATTCACCTTTAGGACCTTTTACAATGCACAAACCATCATCAAAGGTAACTGAAACACCTTCAGGTATACTGACTGGCTGTCTACCAACTCGTGACATTCTAAAATCTCCTACCAAACATAACAAAGTACCTCTCCACCAATTTTTCGACGCCATGCTTCACGACCTGACATTACACCTTCAGATGTGCTCATCACTGCAATACCTAAACCACCAAAAACTCGAGGTATCTCTTGTTTATTCACATAAACCCTTAATCCAGGTCTTGAAACTCGTCGGATACCACTTAAAACAGCCTGTCGATCATTACCATAAGTAATCTCAAGTTCTAAATATTTTCTAGGCCCTTCATCAATTTGAGCCATCCCCTTAATAAAACCTTCATCATGTAAGACTTGAGCAACTGCATGTTTCACTTTTGAATTTGGAATTCGCACAGTTTCATGACGAGCCATCGCAGCATTACGAACTCGCGTCAACATATCGGCTAGAGGATCTGTCATTGTCATAATTATCTACCTCTCAAATCTCATAACTCTAACTGCTAAAAGGCATTCCTAGTAACTCTAAAAGTCGTTTACCTTCTTCATCAGTTTGTGCTGTGGTAACAATGTTGCATTGCAAACCACGAACACGATCACTCGTATCAAAATTAACTTCCGGAAAAATCAGTTGCTCTGTTATGCCTAGAGAATAATTACCATGTCCATCAAAAGCATTAGGAGAAACCCCTCGAAAATCTCTAACACGTGGCAATGCAGCAGTAACTAGCCGATCGTAAAATTCCCACATCTGACTTCCACGCAGAGTTAGTGCCAGCCCAATAACATTTCCTTCACGTAACTTAAAATTCGATATAGCCTGCTTAGCTCTCCTAACAAATGGTCTTTGTCCTGTGATAGCCATCAAATCTCTGGTCGCAGATTCAATAGCATTACCATTATCAATTGCTTCACCTAATCCCATATTTACAGCAATTTTTTGCAGAGTTGGTACCTGCATAGGATTGTCATAATTAAAATCATTAATTAATTGCTCCGACACTTGATCACGATGTTTTAGCTTCATTCGAGAAACAATTTGTGGCTGATTATCAATAGTCATATCTATTTCTTCCTTTAGTCTATAGACTCTTCACAGCGCTTACAAAATCTTACTTTGCTATCATCATTTAATATGCGGAATCCTACACGGGTGGTCTTATCGCAAACAGGACAAACCAAACCAAGATTAGACAAATCAACGGGAGCTTCCATCTCAATAATTTCGGATGCTTCTTGCGCAGATCTTGATCTACGATGACGTTTGATGATATTCAAACCACTAACAATAGCACGACCTTTTTTATTAATAATATGACGTACATCACCACGTCGCCCTCGATCACGACCACTTAATATTTGTACTGTGTCATCTTTCTTGATTTTTGCTGACATCACAATACCTCCGGAGCCAATGAAATAATACGCATATATCTACGATCACGGAGTTCCCGCGCAACAGGACCAAAAATTCTAGTCCCACGTGGGTTACCTTCGACATCAGTAATAACAACTGCATTCTCATCAAAACGAATGCTGGAACCATCTGAGCGACGCATTGGCTGTTTTTGTCGAACTATGACAGCTCGGACAACATCACCTTTACTTACCATACCATTAGGCTGTGCTTCCTTAACGGTTGCAACAATCTGATCACCAACACGAGCATATCGGCGGCGAGTACCACCAAGAACACGAATACACAGTACTTCGCGTGCACCGGTATTATCTACCACAGCCACACGAGACTCTTGTTGAATCATAAGTTACCTTCTGTTTCTTCATTATCATCAATACTATTTTCTTCTAGAGAATTCAGTGATTGATCAATTCCTTCACCACCAATTTCTGCCTTATCAGTAGCACTACTTTCAATCTCCTCCACTATTCCCTGACCAATAGTAGATGGAGCCACTTGAGCTACTTCCCTTTCAGTCAAAACTTCAACTAACCTAAATTTTTTTAGTTTACTTATTGGCCGACATTCTTCTATACGAACAAGATCTCCACGTGTCGCAAGATTTTCAGGATCGTGAACATGATATTTCTTAGTTTGCCTAATCACCTTGCGATAAATACGATGCCTTGCAGCTCTTTCTACAGCAACAACAATAGTCTGATCATTAACATCAGATACAACTGTTCCGACACGAGATTTACGATTTACTGAAGTTTCGCTCGTCATATATTCCTCTTTTATTATTCTTCAGTTTGAACTTCAAAATTAGAAAGATCATTCCGCTCTCTAATTAAAGTTTTAATTCTTGCAATTCGCCTTCTAGCTCTCTTAACTTGAGAAACATCTTCAAGCTGTCTAGTTGAAGCTTGGAAACGCAAGTTAAACAAAGCTTGATGTGCTTCTTCCAAATCCTGTACTAATTCTTCATTAGTTTTTTCTCTTAACTCTTGCACGTCAGCAGAACTCATTTTAGAACAGCTCCTCACGTGTAATTACTTTTGTATCAACTGGTAATTTATGATGAGCACGACGAAAAGCCTCTCTAGCAGCTTCTTCCGGGACACCTGCGACCTCGAACATCACCCTGCCTCTTTTCACGACCGCAACCCAACGATCAGTTGCACCTTTACCTTTACCCATCCGAACTTCAACAGGTTTTTTGGTTATTGGCTTGTCCGGAAATATTCGAATCCAAACCTTACCACCTCTTCTTAAGGAACCAGTAATTGCACGACGTGCAGCTTCTATTTGTCGAGCATCTACCCAAGCAGTTGTTTGCGCCTGAAGACCATACTCACCAAAGGCAACCGTGTTACCTACAGAAGACTTACCTCTTCTTTTTCCACGAAACTGTTTTCGGTATTTCGTTTGCCTTGGCATTAACATGATTTAATCTGACCCCTCTACCTTAATTAGACCTAATGGGTTGGTTTCATCAGAAATATCACCTTTATAAATCCAACACTTAACACCGATCTTGCCAAACGTAGTTTCTGCTTCAGCTAAGCCATAATCAACGTCTGCACGTAAAGTATGTAATGGAACTCTCCCTTGCATTTCTTGCTCTGCACGAGACATTTCAGAACCACCTAAACGACCACTAATTTTAATACGACAACCTAAAGCACCGCGTTGCATTGTTCTTTGGACACCTTGCTTCATTGCACGTCGAAATGCGACCCTTCTTTCAAGTTGATCAGCAACAGATTGAGCCACTAAGTATGCATCGAGCTCAGCTACTCGAATTTCTTCAATATTTAAGCGAATCCTCTTATCAGTAGCTGCCTGAAGTTTTTCTCTTAAGACCTCAGCATTTTGTCCGCCTCGACCAATTACAATACCTGGTTTCGCTGTTCGAATAGTAAGCGTAATTTGATTAGCATTCCTATCAACAAGAACTTGTGAGATGCCAGCCTCAGTTTGTTCTTCAAGAATTAAATTGCGCAACTTTAAGTCTTCAGCTACCAATTCAGTGTAGTTTTTTTCAGCAAACCATTTCGATTGCCAATCTTTATAAATGCCTACTCTGAAACCATAAGGATGAACTTTTCTTCCCATAATTAAAGCTCTCCTCCCTCTAAAATTACTTCAATATGTGAATATCTTTTCAGGCGAGGTGCTGCTCTTCCTCGTGAGCGCGCCTTATACCTTTTCAACATACGACCATCACCCGCAGAGACAGTCTTCACCGTTAATTCGTCTGGATCAATACCGAAGTTATTTTCCGCATTAGCAGCCGCGGAACCTACAAGTTTACGGACCATTCGAGCAGAAGGCTGTGGCAGAAATTCCAACAAAGCCATTGCTTTGGGTACTGACATGCCTTTAATTTGATTTAAAACCAATCTTACCTTTTGTGGTGACACTGGTTGATCAGTTGCTAATGCACGAACTTCCATCTTTTTTCCTGATCCCTTAAAAACTATTTTCTATCGTACTCGAGACGTATTTTCAGTACGTCCACGATGTCCCCTAAAAGTTCGAGTGAATGAAAATTCACCTAATTTATGACCTACCATATTCTCTGTACAAAAAACTGGTATATGTCGACGACCATCATGCACTGCAATCGTCAGGCCAACCATTTCAGGCAAAATAGTCGATGAACGTGACCAAGTACGGATCACTTCTTTTTTACCAGATGCCTGAACAGCAAGAACTTTTTTCATCAACTTTGGATGTACAAAAGGACCTTTCTTAGTAGATCGTGACATAATTAATCCTACCTTCGTCCCTGATCGCGTCGGCGAACTATATATTTACTAGTTTGTTTATTACGTCTTGTTCGAAAACCTAAAGCAGGTTTACCCCAAGGTGTCTTTGGACCAGCCATTCCAACTGGAGCCTTGCCTTCACCGCCACCATGTGGATGATCTACAGGATTCATTGCGGAGCCTCTAACTTGTGGCCGTCTTCCTCTATGCCTATTTCTACCGGCCTTACCTAATTTAATTTGTCCATGCTCAGCGTTACCAACAGTACCAATTGTTGCAGAACATTGCTCAAGTACTTGGCGCATCTCACCAGATGGCATCCTTAAAAGTGCATACCCCTGATCACGGGCCATTAGTCTTATGTCAACACCTGCTGAACGGCCTAATTGTCCGCCACGACCTGGCTGCATTTCAACATTATGTACAGGAGTACCAATAGGAATTCGTGAGAGAGGTAACGAGTTACCGATTGAGATAGGAGCATCATCTCCAGCTAAAATTTGGGCACCTACACTCAGACCGTCAGGGGCAAGAATATAGCGCTTTTCACCATCAGCATAAAAAATTAATGCTAAACGAGCACTACGATTTGGATCATATTCAATAGCAGCCACATTACCTGGAACACCAATTTTTTCTCTCTTGAAATCAACAATTCGAATCTGTCTTTTATGACCGCCGCCACGACGTCGAACAGAGATCTTTCCATGCCCACGCCCTGAACTCCGTTTCTTCGAAACAAGTAAGTTTTTCTCAGGTTTTTTCTTTGTGATTTCTTCAAAAGTAAAACCTGACGAATTACGTCTTCCAGGAGAAGTTGGTCGAAAATTACGTATTGGCATTATACACCTTCAAAAAATTCGATTTGATTGTCACTTTCTAAAGTGACAATTGCTTTTTTATAAGTTGGTGGGTTGCCAGCTCTTCTTCCATAACGTGTACGTGGTCTCCGCCCTCGCTCATTAGAAGTATTAACAGCAGTGACAGTCACATTAAATAACTGTTCTACTGCTATTTTAATCTGATTCTTATTAGCATTTTTATGTACTTCAAAGACATATTTTCCCTGAGCACTTAACATTGTACTTTTCTCGGTAATTACTGGACGACGAAGAACTTCATAGGGATGAATTGATTTAGTCATCTAAGCTTCTCCCTTTGGCTCTGAAGAAAGGGTAATTCTACTGTTATTACCCCAGAGATTTTCTATTCGTCTAACTGCATCAACAGTCAACACCATATGGTCAAATGAAAGCATATCAATAACACTTAATATGTCTGCCTGTGTAACACTAGTATGTGGAATATTATTGGCAGATCGAACAATTATCCGATCAACTCCTTCAGTAACAATCAAACTTGATTCATTTATACCAAGTTCATTAAAAATATTGATGATTGATTTTGTAGATGGTTTTTCTAGTTCAATTGAATCAACAACTGTAATTTTTTCATTTAAAATTCTGTCTGACAACACAGAGCAAATTGCTAAGTGCTTCATTTTCCTAGGTAATCTCTGAGTGTACTTACGAGGTTTTGGGCCAAATGCAACGCCTCCACCACGACGGACAGGAGTTCGGTTAGAACCAACCCGAGCCATACCAAGACCTTTTTGACGACGAAGCTTACGAGTCGATCCTCTTACTTCACCCCGAGTCTTAGTATTTGCAGAACCACTTCTTCGTGCGGCTAACTGAGCTACTAATACCTGATGCACTACTGGCGCATTAGGAGTAATACCAAACACAGAATCCTCAACTTCTATTGACTCTATATCAGCACCCGTTACATCAACAACCTTCAATTTCATACAGAATCCTCCTCAGTAGAAGGATCAGTTACTTCTTCAGTTATGTCTTCAGTTACGACATCATCTACTTCTTCAGTTACGTCTTCGGTTACGACATCATCTACTTTTTCTGCAATTACAGATTCTTCAATTTGATCAGTTTCATCATTCAGTAAATCCGAATCGACATCAGCTCTTACCAATTGATCAAGGTTAAATACAGGAGGTGCATAATCTGAAAGTGGATTACGTCTACCGTGAGCGATTATTACAGTCCCATTACGAGGACCAGGCACAGCACCTTGAACAAAAATTAGTTGCCTGTCTGGATCAGAATAGACAACCAGCAAATTCAAAGATGTACGGCGTCTATTCCCCATATGACCAGCCATTTTCTGGCCTTTCCATACACGACCAGGTGTTGTACCTGCACCAATTGAACCTGGAGCGCGATGACGATCTGATTGCCCATGAGTTTTAGGCCCACCTCTAAAATTCCAACGACGAACCCCTCCAGCAAAACCTCGACCTTTCGTAATGCCTGTGACATTCACGAATGTCCCAGATTCAAATTGATCAGCACCAATTTCTTGACCAATTTCGAATGCATCACTACCCAAAATACGAAATTCACGAAGCTCACTTAATAATTCTGTTTCACTTTTACGAAGATGACCTTGCTCGGGCTTATTAATTCGATTGCGTTTACCAGGAGCTCCCACTTGCACGGCTTCGTAACCATCACGATCTTGTGTTCGTATTTGAGTAATACGATTTCCAGCAACTTCAATAACTGTCACCCCTCTTGCACGGCCAGAAGCATCGAAAACAGTCATCATACCTATTTTCCGTCCAATGAGACCAGGGGTTTGTTGAGTGATTACCATCCGATACACCTACAGCTTTATCTCTATGTCAACACCTGATGGCAACTGCAAACGCATCAGTGTATCGACTGTTCGTGAAGTTGGTTGCAAAATATCAATTAATCTTTTGTGAGTACGTGTTTCGAATTGATCTCTAGAGTCTTTATCAATAAAAGGTGAACGGATAACCGAATATTTTCTAATACGCGTAGGTAATGGAACTGGCCCAGCAACAACGGCACCTGTGCGTTCGGCAGATTCAACAATTTGACGCGCAGAAGCATCAAGAACCCTATGGTCAAAAGAACGAAGCTTTATTCGAATTCGTTGTTGTGACACTAATGATCTCCTACAATTTCCTTAAAAATCTCAACATCTAAGATGCTGCCGATCCTTTTGCTATTTCTTCTGCAACTCTTTCAGGAACCTGCTCATAATGATCAAATTCCATTGAATAAGTGGCTCTTCCTTGTGACAAAGATCTTAACTGGGTTGAATATCCAAAAGTTTCTCCTAATGGAATGAAGGCATTAACTACTTGTGTATTACCTCTGGTTTCAGTCTGTTGGACCATTCCTCGTCTGGCATTTATATCACCTAAAACATCCCCATAATATTCTTCCGGAGAAACAACTTCCAATTTCATTATTGGCTCAAGAATCACTGAATTTGCCTTTTCAAGTGCAGCTTTCATGCCAATAGAACCAGCTGTTTCAAAAGCCATTTCGGAAGAATCTACATCATGGTAAGAACCATCTATAACTCTAACGCCCACATCGACAACTGGATATCCCGCCTTAATACCGTTCGAAAGTGCTCCTTGAACACCTCGACGTACTGCAGGAATATATTCTCTTGGAATTGAACCTCCAACAGTTTTATCTTCAAATTGGAAGCCTGTTCCCGGTTCAAGCGGCTCAACTTCTAAGACACAATGTCCATATTGCCCTCGACCACCAGACTGGCGTACAAAACGACCTTCAGATTTAGCAGGTTTACGAATAGTTTCACGGTAAGAGACTTGAGGGCGACCGGTACTAGCTTCCACACTATATTCTCGACGCATACGATCGACTATTACCTCTAAATGTAATTCTCCCATACCAGAAATAACTGTTTGTCCAGTTTCATCGTCATAACGAACTCGAAAAGTCGGATCTTCTTCACCTAATTTTTGTAACGCAGTTCCAAGTTTATTCTGGTCATCTCTAGTTTTTGGCTCAACTGCAACAGCAATTACAGGTTCGGGAAAGGTAATAGATTCCAGAATCACTTGATTAGATGGGTCACATAAAGTATCACCTGTAAAAGTATCTTTTAGCCCTATCGCTGCAGCAATCTCTCCTGCATACACACGATCAACTTCCTCACGTGAATTAGCATGCATCTTCATGATACGTCCCCAGCGTTCACGATTGTTACGAGTGGTGTTCATCACTTGACCACCAGATTCTACAACCCCAGAGTAAACTCTAAAGAAAAGCAATCTTCCTACAAAAGGGTCAGCAACAACCTTAAATGCAAGGGCAGTAACTGGTTCATCATCAGAAGCACTACGAAGAATTTCTTTTTCTGGATCTTTACTGTCTTGAGCAATAATCGCAGGAACATCCAAAGGAGACGGCAAATATTCCACCACCGCATCTAATAAAGGCTGGACTCCTTTATCTTTCAAAGCTGACCCAGTAAAAACTGGCGTAATAGCATTTGAAATAGTCGCACGTCGAATACCGCTTTTCAGATCTTCTTCAGTAATCTCTGATCCTTCAAGGTATAATTCCATCAATTGTTCATCATTTTCAGCTACACGCTCTATCATTAAGGCACGTGCTTCCTCAGCAATATTTTGAAGATTATCTGGAATTTCTCGAAATTCTACTTCAAGACCATGATCACCAACGAAGTAAGAGGCCTGCATATTAATCAAGTCTACTATGCCCTCAAATTCATCTTCTGCACCTATAGGAATTTGTATAGGAACTGGAACAGCAGCCAATCGATCAGAAATCATCTCGACACATCGTTCAAAATTTGCACCCATACGATCCATCTTGTTTACAAAACAAATTCGAGGAACAGCATATTTATCAGCTTGACGCCAAACAGTTTCTGATTGTGGCTCCACACCAGCAACACCATCAAATACGACAACGCCACCATCCAAAACCCTTAGAGATCTTTCTACTTCAACCGTAAAATCAACGTGACCAGGGGTGTCAATAATATTAATCGTGTGATCAGCCCATTCACATGTGGTAGCTGCAGAGGTGATAGTTATTCCACGCTCACGCTCTTGCTCCATCCAGTCCATAACAGCAGTACCTTCATGTGTCTCACCTATCTTATGAGAACGACCTGTATAAAAAAGAACACGTTCAGTCACAGTAGTTTTACCTGCATCAATATGTGCAATAATGCCAATATTTCTAACTTGATCGAGCACTCTAGAACGAGACATTTCTTCCTCTTTTTCGTTAGATCAAATTACCATCGATAATGAACAAAGGCTCTATTAGCTTCAGCCATCCGATGGACTTCATCTTTTCTTCTAACTGCATTTCCCGTGTTATTTGATGCATCTATTAATTCGAGTGCTAAACGCTCAACCATTGAACGTCCACTTCTTGCACGAGCTGCTTGTAATAACCATCTTAACGCAAGTGCTTGACGGCGTTCTCCACGAATGTCGATTGGAACCTGATAAGTAGCACCACCTACACGACGCGGTCGTACTTCGATAACAGGCGTAACGTTTCTAACGGCCTGCTCAAAAATATCAATACCTTGAGTACCTGAACGCTGCTCAGCTTCTTCAAAAGCTCCATAAACAATTTTTTCGGCAACACTTTTTTTCCCATTTTTCATTACATTGTTCACAAATTTAGAAACAACAGCAGAATTAAATCTTGGATCGGGAACTACAGGTCTCTGTACTGCTTTATTTCGTCGCATTATTAACTCTTTCTAGTTCCGTATTTACTGCGACCTTGCTTACGACCATCGACACCTGTGGCATCAAGAGCACCGCGAACAATATGATATCGAACTCCTGGCAAATCTTTTACACGACCACCTCGAATTAGAACTACCGAGTGCTCCTGTAAAGTATGCCCTTCACCAGGGATATAAGCAGTTACTTCAATACCATTTGAAAGCCGAACCCGAGCAATTTTTCTAAGAGCAGAATTTGGTTTTTTTGGAGTTACAGTACGTACTTGAGTACATACACCTCTTTTTTGAGGAGATCCTTTAGGAGAACGTCCCATCCTGTTGCTTAACGTATTATAACGAAAACGCAAAGCAGGGGCTTTCGTTTTCTTACGAACAGGTTTTCTTCCTTTACGAACCAATTGACTAATCGTAGGCAATTGTAACCTCATTTACTCTAAAATAAAATTTGTCAATAGACACAGCAAACGGCCGAATGGCGTGCAATGAGCCAAGACGTGGTACCAAAAATAGAAAACCACCGGTCCTCATCACTCAACGGCCATCGACCGTGACTGGACTTTACATCTAATAAGAGATGCGACCTATTATTTTACCTCGACTATTGTCTCTGTCAACAAACCTTACGGGTAATTATTTATCCAAATTCGATAACCCTAAAAGATTCTTGGTAGCGAACTTCATTATCTTGATTATTATGAACATTAGCATCACTACGCTCTTCGACAGCTCTTTTTCTGTATCTTTCCATAACCATGGCTTCAGTACGTCCCCCCATTTGTGATTCGTGAGCTAAAATCGAGCGAACTTTGATATTCATCACTGGAGTAATATCTACTAAATAATCTGGGTTATCTGTACCAGCCAACAGCAAAACACTTGGTCGATGTGGTGATAAATTCTCTAGTTTGTGCACTGGATAATATAAATGATCATCTGCAGCAGGATAAATAGCATCATATGTTGCTCTACCTGTTCTACGATGATCTCTATGATTAAAACCTGAACGAAATCCATCCCAAGTGATTACTAAATCAGGACGATGCAATCGTATTTGACGTACTAACAATCCTCTCAATTCATTAGAGTTTTCTATATAACCATCTGGGAATCCCATAAAAGTTGGCTCTTCAGCACCCAGAATCTCAGCAGCATGTCGTTGTTCTTGTTCACGTACAAAAGCTAATTGTTGAGGAGTTACAGATGGATCTTGTGTTCCTTTATTACCACTCGTGGTAACAATAATATGCACTGACCAGCCTTTACTACTTAGTAATGCCACGGTACCTCCACAAACAAATTCGTTGTCATCAGGGTGAGCCATTACAACTAAGGCACGTTTTTGGCCATCTATAGTCATACGTTCAATTAAATCTTCTGTTTTATTAGACATAGTTTTCTACCTAATACCATCTTAATTAGGATTTATGCGCCTGCTACCTCTGAAGTAATAGAAATTTTTGACCTATCTTCAAGAAGTGACTGGAAAATATTACATAATTGTAACGTAACAGCATCCCAGCTATAACTTTTCATATTTTCTACACCTACACGAGCAAATTTGTGACGCAACTTAGCATCACAAAGTAGTAAGTTTATTTTTTCACCAAACTGATCTGAACATCCTGGTTGTACTAAAAATCCCGCGCGACCATGCTCAACTGTTAATGCAAGACCACCAACATCAGAAGCTACTACAGGTACTCCAGAAGCCATCGCTTCTACTGCGACAAGCCCAAATGATTCAGAAAATGAAGGGATAGCCACCACATCAGCTGAACGATAGTAAACTGGTAGTTTTGAGTGGTCAACAGACCCAATAAATTTAACTTTGTGAGAAATTCCTACTTGTTTAGCAATATTTTTCAGTCGAATGATCTCAGTACTAGCAGCTTTGTCACCTCCAATTATCACAAGCTGATAGACTAGCTTATTATCAATATGCGACATGGCACGAATGAGAACATCTAAACCCTTAAGTGGCTCTACCCTACCAACTGCCAAAATAATTTTATCCTCATCAATAAAATTCAACTTTTCCCTAGCTTGTTTCTGAGTCCTTTCTTCAAAAAAATCAGGCCCAACACCTAGTGGCACTACATTAATATTATTTGCTGGTACACCATAAATTGTTCTCATTATCTCTTCCTCATCGGAAGTAGCAGCTATAATTCGATCTAACTTACCAATTAATCTTCGCTCAGCTTCTAAACGCTCTTGAGGTTCATTTTCTGAAGCTAAAGCTTCTAGCTTTACTTCCGCGAGTGTGTGGAACATCCCTATATGTGGCACATTCCAATCATTCGCTAAAGTTTCTCCAGCCAACATCGATAACCAATAATGTGAAAAAATAAGGTCATAGTCATAATCAAAATTTTCAATAGTTTTTTTTACACTTGTTGTGAAATTGTCAATCCATGATGACAGATCATTTTTGTTAACTACTATAGGAGGCCCTGCATCAATATTAAACAAACGCAATCCATCACTAAGTTCTAAGATTAAAGGTAATTCTTGTCCTTCTCGTCTGGTAAAAATATCTACCTGAAAACCTTTATCAATCAATCTTTTAGATATTTCACGTATGTACACATTCATACCACCTGAAACAGAACCACCTAAGGTAGCTAAAGGAGATGTGTGAAAAGACAACAGCGCAATACGAGGAAATTTATTCATAGTTTTTCATTAAATGATATTACTGGAATTGTATAGGATCTTATCTTTATAAAATTCTAAAATCATGTTTACCTTCAGCATTTCATATTCATCAAAATGAACAGTTCGATCAATTCCAATTTAATACTTTTTCTAAAGAACTTGTATTGGCAGCAGATTCCAACTGAGTAGTTTTAAGTCGTAAAGCAATTTCAGGATCTTTCAAACCATGCCCAGTTAATACACAAACTGCAGTTTTACTTGAAAAATCGAATCCAGACAATTTATTCTTAATCAATCCCGCTACAGAGGCAGCTGAAGCAGGTTCACAAAAAATACCTTCCTCTTTAGCCAATAAACTATATGCATCCATAATTTCATCATCAGTCACAGATTCAATTTTTCCGTTTGAAGAATCTCTAGCTTCTATGGCCTGCAACCATGACGCAGGGTTCCCAATACGGATTGCCGTTGCTATAGTTTCGGGATTTTTGACAATACTATTCTGTACTATTGGTGAAGCTCCTGCAGCTTGAAAACCCCATAATTCAGGAACAGAACCTACTTTTTCTAGCTCGAAATATTCCTTAAAGCCTTTCCAATATGCAGTTATATTTCCTGCATTTCCTACAGGCAAAGCCAATAAATCAGGAATATTACCAAGAGCATCTACAATTTCAAATGCTGCAGTTTTTTGACCGTCAATACGATCAGGATTGACTGAATTAACTAGTGTTACAGGATGTTTATCAGCTAGTTCTCTCACTGTACGCAAAGCATCATCAAAAGAACCATCTAGTGAAACAATTTTTGCACCATAGGCTATAGCTTGTACTAATTTACCCTGAGCTATTCTTCCTTCAGGAACAACTACAATTACATCAATACCGTGCTTTGAACCATAAGCAGCTGCAGATGCTGAGGTGTTACCAGTTGAAGCACAAATAACTGCACGAGATCCAGATTCTACTGCTTTCGCTACTGCTAAAACCATACCTCGATCTTTAAAGGATCCCGTAGGGTTCATAAACTCAGCCTTAAAATAAAGCTCCTTTAAACCTAAAATATCTACAATTCTCGTAGATTTAATTAGCGGTGTCGCGCCTTCGCCTAAAGTAACTAATGGAGTATTCATAGTTACAGGTAACATATTTTTGTAACGCTCTAAAATAAATGATGAGTCAATTTGTGAAAAACTCAAATTGGAGTCTCCTGTATAGTTTCTTCAGTTTGTTCAGCCAACTTTGTTACAAGTTCTTTAGCAAGACGTAATTCACGCTCATTTTCTTCGAATCGCTTACGGCCATTTACAGAATCGGCAATAATTTGATTATTGAGAACGTCTAACATCGAATTCCGCAAAACATCTAATCTTTCGTCAAATTTTTCCAACACAGCTGAATTGACAATTTGACCTCTCCCAAGTCTTCTTTGCTCATCTTCAACAACTTGAATCATTGTTTGGAATATGTCTAAAGTTTTTTCGAAAGCTATCATCCTTTTTTCGTGCATAGATTGCATCGACTTTTGATTCGTTAGTAATTCAATAATATTTTTCTCAGCAGATTGTGCCGATTTTAATTGCGTATTAATCTCTCCGATTCTATATTGGGTGACTTCAATCAGCTTTTGATTATCAGATATTACCTCTTGCTCTTTTTCGAGAAATTCTAGTCTTTTCTCGGACAACTCAATAAATTCTTGGTCTTTACTTAATTGATTATTAAATATTTCAAGTTTCGTTGTAATTTCTTCAACTTTCTCAGCCATCGAAGAACTAATTAACTTAATGGAGGTGTTTTCTTCAATAGAATAATTATATCGATCAGTAAATAATTTGTATTGTCTTTCATTCTCATCAGAAATTTCATAAATAATTTGAAATACACGCTGAATATCAGATGAAATTTGATTTTTAAAAACAGTGAACTCGTCCCAAGCTTTTTTCATCTCTCCCTGTATTAAGTTGTCTTTTCTTGTTTGTTGTTGAAGTAGATTAAATTCACTTGAAAAAGCCTGTACCTTTTCAAGTAATTTTTCATTACGCTGATTCTGAATCTTTATTTCACCAATTTCAGTTCTTAATTCTTCTAAATCAAAACTGATTTTTTCTATTAAAAGCTGGACACCTTGTAAATTACGAGAAAGCTCTGCAAGTCGTACTACATTAATAGGATTTGTACTATTGTCCTCTTCTACCACTAGATTTCCTCAACTCCATCTATGGGGAAGATGTTACCTACTTCTTGCACTGCATCTATTCTTTTTACATGTTCTATCGCAGAAAGAATTGCACTTTCATATGCCAAGTGTGTAGTTAATACTAATTCTACAGTATCACCTATAGAAAATTCACCAGACTGTATCATTGAAGCTATACTCACTCCGTGATCTCCTAATGACTGGGCTATGCCGGCTAAAACACCCACTTGATCCTGAACTATTAAACGCAAGTAATAACGAGACTTTACATCATTTTTAGATTGAACAGACATAGATTTTAATGAACCATGATCAACAGAATACGATCCTCTGTCTAAGTGATTTCTTACTAATTCCAAAACATCTGCTAAAACAGCACTCGCTGTAGGTTGAGGTCCTGCACCAGGACCAACAAACATAACTTGATCAATTAGATCTCCCTCTATTTGAATAGCATTTAGAACGCCATCAACCTTTGCAAGTGATTTGTTTAAATGAATTAACGTGGGTTTCACTGATACTGAAAAACTCTCATCGATTAGACGTGCCGTAGAGAGCAGTTTAATGGTGTAGCCGAGATCATGAGCATATTTGAAATCTTGTTCTGCAACTGATCCTATTCCTTGCCGATCAATAGAATAAGGATCTACGTCGAAGCCAAATGCTAAACTACACAAAATAGCTAATTTATAGGCTGCGTCTATTCCTTCAACATCGGATGAGGGATCTGGCTCAGCATAGCCTAGATTTTGAGCTTCTATTAAAGCTTTCTCGAATGAAATGTCTCCTTCAGACATCTTGGTTAGAATAAAATTTGTAGTTCCATTAATAATTGCAGTTACTGAAGTTAACTTATTAGCACCAAAGTCTCGCATTAATGGTCCTATTATTGGAATACCGCCCCCTACAGAGGCTTCAAAAAAGATCGCTACATTATTTTTGTGTGCAACATCTAATAATTCTGCGCCGTGTTTGGCCATAACTTCTTTATTAGCTGTGACCACATATTTGCCAGCATCTAAGCATCTTTTTATATATTCACAAGCTGGTTGTTCATTCCCTAAAACTTCTATTACAATCTGAATACTTTTATCGGAAATTACATCATCAATTTCTGAAGTTAATTGCGAATCATTCAAACCAATGCGCTTTTTATTAATATCGCGAACAAGCACTTTAAGAAGTTCAAGTTCATTACCTGTTAGATTTAAGTATCTATTATTTAATGTTGGTAATGCACTTACAACACCACCACCAACATTGCCTGCGCCAAGCATTCCTATACCGATCTTTTGTCCCATCCTAAGACCTTCCAAATGATGTGAAAATATCGATTATTTTTTCATCAATAAATACTTGCTGATCAGTATCCATATCTTCTTTTATTATTATCGTCTCTTGAATTGATTCAATCCAATTACTCATACGCACTTTGCCGATTAATGCCATATCATCAGGGGAAGTTTCTTTATCATCAGTGATTTCAATAATTTTATATACTTCAAAAAACAGTCCCCGATCAATTAATTTCGTATACCCACCAACTTCTGTTGCTAATAGTGCAGATAAAATTTTCTCAGGTAATACTTCTCCAGGAATCCAGCCCACAACAGGATCAATAAGTGAAGTATCGAGAAATAATTGTGTGACAGCACTATCATCTTCTGCATCTAAATCACCCAATTCAGCAATAAACTTTTCTCCATCTGAACGACTACCCATTCTAGCAACCATCAAATTATAATGAGTTCCTTGCACTTCTACCTGACCTAAAAAATGAGAATACAACCGATCCCGATAGATTTGCTCGGCAAATATTTTTTCATACAAAGCACGATCCGTTTTATATTCTTTTAGATATTTTGTAATGGCATCATCTAAAAGACTCTGCTTTTCAACAGAATACATATCAGGACCCATAAACGGCACATTATGCTGATTCAACAAAGCAAAATCGATATCTTTCAAAGTTACTTGAGGAATGAGGCGTGAGTGAAATTGCTTAATCACTTCATCAACTTTTAGGCGTTCAATAACCGAAACTGCAATACCACGTGGAGTATCGATTTCTATTTGACCATCACGTGTATAGAAAATTCCTCGATCTACAATATCAGTCACCTTAAATGTTTGATTAGAAACAGTAAGTACAACCGCACGCGGTTGTAGGAAATAAGTAAGGAATGCACTATAAGCGACAATTAGTAACACAATTCCTATGATCGATGAACTACCCAGTATAATCCGAAAATTACGCCTTGCCTCAGCTTTTTTTGCATCAGACTTTTGCTTATAAGCTCTGCCTAATTCATTACTCATATGAATCAAGTCCTCTATTACCTATAAGATGGCAAACCAACTTAGGGAGCTAGCGTCGCTGTGGCATAGGCCTACCTACAGAAACACCACTAACTCGAATATGTTCTGATGTATAAGGAAGTAAAGCCATATGTCTAGCACGCTTAATAGCAGTAGTAATTGCTCTCTGGCACTTTGCGCCACAACCAATCTTACGAGCACTTTCTATTTGACCATGTTCATTCAAAAAACGTTTCAAGATATTAATGTTTTTGTAATCAATAACCAAAGGCTTTTTATTACAAACTTCACATCGACGCCTAAAGCCTCTTCGAGGTCGGTCTTCACGATCATCTCGATCTCGATATTCCATCATAATTTTCTCCTAGTCAATATCTAAAATGGTAAATCGTCTGGATTGATTTCTGCCCTGGAATCTTCATTTTCTGGTAATCCCGCAGAAAAATTACTTCCAGATTCAGAGTCATCTCCTCGCGAACCCAAAAATTTTACTTC
>JAKUNM010000003.1:34452-52893 GCA_022451865.1 Dehalococcoidia bacterium | reverse complement strand
GTCAAATCACTGTATTCTTCCAACCCTATCCAACTTGGATATTGCTGAAAGTCCCATTCCATAGGCTGAAGTATGGAGCCGGCGGTAGGATTCGAACCAACGACCTACTGTTTACAAAACAGTTGCTCTACCCCTGAGCTACACCGGCAAAGAATTAATGATAAGCTAAAATTACCTGACTATCTAATCTCTAGTGCTAGCTTTTTAAATGAATTCAAAGTTGTAATGTAAAATTTTTGATACCCGTCTGGGCTTTTCCATATTCGATCATTTGCTGGTTTGCTCTTAAACGTATTGAAAAATTGGGATTATGTGTGGTGAAGTCTTGAAAATATTGCGTGTATTTGATTACCTCAATGTGAGGTGTTAGATGTCATTCCAAAGTCCAGAAGAGACATACGAAGAATTTTTCCTGTGGTTCAACTCTGAAGATGCAGAGGGTTGGGCAAATGTCATGCAATATCCGCATGTACGTATTTCATCTGGAGTGAATTCTTCTTACTTAAGCACCTCCGGGTTATCATATTTTGAAACAAAAGATGATTATGCTAACGCTGTCTCATGGGAAGGTTTCAAATCTACTGGATGGGTACGTACTCATAGAATCGATCCTGTTCGTATTCATGAATCTGAGCACAAAGTGCATCTTGCTGGTGGATGGACACGTTATGATAAAAATGATGAACCTATTCTTTCAAATCGTGTGACATATATTCTTACTCAGATACTAAAAGGAACATGGAAAATACAAGCTCGATTTGGCTTGGATTCACTTAATGCCTTGGAAGATTCTAGTTACTCACCTGATGCAGCTATTGATGTCGTCCAACAACATTTGGATGCATGGAATAGTGCAGATTTTTTACGATGTATTGATCTTGCGAATTACCCTCTAATTGATGTGAGAACAGGTCGTATAAGTCGATTTGAAACACCGTCAGATTATGAAAAGGCTTTGTCAGAAAGAGAATGGTTTGCAACATCAGATTACAAAATAAATGCTTTTCAAATTGGTCGTACAGGTGTAAATATTTCAGTCGATGCCATTCTTGCTAACGGTGAAAGCGAACAAATCATTTTCCTCGTAGCATTAATAGATGATAATTGGCGTATAATTGGCCGTTCTCGCATTCGTGAATAATTAACGAAAGGATAAACATTTGACATTTAATATTAATCATATCCATATAAAGTCAATCGATCCTAAGAAAACAGCAGATTGGTGGGTGGAAGCATTTAATTTCACTATAGAATCTGATGTTATTCGAGACATCGGTGATCGATTTATTACTTGTACTAGCGAAAATAATATAATTGTTCGTATTTCCGAACCTGTACCGGGTCAGGAATTTAATCAAGGTGATGCAGGATTGAAATTTGGATTAGAACATTTTGGTCTTGATTCTTCAAACTTAGATACCGATATTGATCGTCTTGAAAAATTAGGAGCAACTCTACTTGAAAGTCCACGTAATGCTAGTGCGACGGTTCGTGTAGCATTTATGGAAGTCCCCGAGAAAGTACGTATCGAATTAATTGAAGTTAAAAAATAATGGTTAACATGGTTAACATTGAAAAATCATTACTACTATATTTTTTTGGAAGTTTTGACGCATGAAGCATTTATGAGAGTTTAGATAATGGAGGGACTTATGACGTTTAAAATTGGTATGCATACTAGTGCACATAATAGACGAGATCTTTTTGAAGCTGCAGGTTTTGAAGTTGTTGAAGCGCCGGTCACTACAATCGATGAAAGTATAGAACTCTTAAGAGATGTTGATGGCGCATTAATTGGTGGACGTTTGCTTACCAATCGAAAAGTATTAGAAGCATGCCCAAATCTAAAAATTGTGTCACGTTTGGGTGTTGGGGTTGATTCAATTGACCTTGAGGCTGCTACAGAATTAGGCATACTGGCATGCAATGTTCCGGGTGTAAACACCGCAGAAGTGGCTGATCATGCTGTTGCTATGCTTTTAGCAGTAACTCGTCGGCTTTTTGATAGTATTGTCTCAGTTCGTAATGGCGAATGGAGTGAAAATCCTAATGCGGTGACCGGATTCCAACAATCTGTTAGACGTATAGGTGGACATACAGTAGGTATTGTCGGACTAGGTAATATTGGGCGTGCTTTTGCTACAAGAATACGCGGTTTTGGTCCTAAAGAGATTATTGCTTGTGATCCCTATGTAGAGCAATCTACTGCAGATTTATATGGTGTGACACTAGTCGATCTTGAAACATTAGTTAGAACTTCTGACTATATTTCGATACATGCATCTTGGACACAGGAAACTAAATACTTATTCAATGAAGAAATCTTTGCGCTAATGAAACCATCTGCAATTCTTGTCAATTGTGCACGTGGACAATTGGTAGAGCAGAGAGCTCTATTAACAGCTCTTAAGTCTGGTCAAATTCAAGCAGCAGCGATTGATGTGACAGAAAAAGAACCTATTGAAATAGAAAATCCATTACTTGATTTGCCTAACCTCATTATTACTCCACATACAGCAGGATATTCTCCTACGTTTCTGGAAGAATGTTCTCGTAAACAAGCAGAAAGTGTGATTAATGTATTGTCAGGCAAGGCTCCTCACGGTCTAGCAAACCCAGAAGTAATAAAAACGATTGCTGTAATGAGAGCAGGAGATGCTGGTCGATGGGAAGGGATTCCAGATTTTTCGACAGCACTTCCTCTTTAAATTAGTCATATCGCTGACATTTATTTTGTATTAAAGTACACCTTCGATTTTCTGGTTATTTTTAGGACGATTATTGAATGTAGAGAAGCTAAAATTCTCCCAAAAGCTTTCCATATTCAATGCTGAACAACAATGCCATAGAACCCGATCGATCATCTAATCCATTTACTGTATCGCGATTGATGTAATCACCTAGATGTTCTAAAGGTCCTGTTCCTACACAAGCATCTCTTACTGATCCATCTGCAGCAATTCGATTAGTAACTGCTTGCCATGCACGTTCTAACGGCTCATCCACATATGATCCTAACCAGCCGTTTGATCGACCACATGCCAAGGCATAACCGATCATTGCTGTTGCTGTAAATTCTAGGTATGAATCAGAACGATTAATCACTTGATGCCAAGCTCCACTACTGTCTTGGTGTTGGAGAAGATTTTTTATGTGTAGTTGATGTTTATTTTCGATTACTGTTTTTGATACACTATGTGATGGTATGTAAGTCAGCGCTTCGGCAAAACCTAAGGTAACAAAAGCATTTCCTCTCCCCCAGAAGAAAGGTGAAGATTTACAATGCCACCAAAGACCTGTTTTACTTTCTGGCGTTGCGGATAATAGGTGATCGACAAGTACATTTAAATATTGATCGTCGTTTGTAAATTTATATGCTCGACCGAGTAAAGCTGCAGAATAGAAGATATCTTCAACTCTATCATCAAGATCTATTGGAAGTGGTTTACCTTCAGAATTAAATTGCAGGTAACTATCAGCAATATTTTTTAAAAATTTTATGTATTTTGTATCTCCAGAAATTTCAGTTAGATCTTCTGCCCAAACAAAACCAGCATGAACCGAACCGTCAGATCTGATAATTTTTGCCAAGTAATCTTCATTCATTAGCGGGTCTACAATTTTCGTAATTGATGATAGTTGGATATTACTTTTTGGAATTAACTTACTAAGTCTAAGTTTGCCACTGATGGCGACTCCACGTACATAATTAACTGGCTCAAGTTGATTGCCATAAATTTTTGATAACAAAATGGCTATTTCTTTTGGACTGTTATTTTTCATTTACGAACCTTCTCTAAGCGGTTATTCTACAAATTACATTGTTGAGGTGACGTATGCAAAATGTGATCTATTATTGGCCAGTTGCTATTGCACTAATTTGGTTGGCAGTAGCGTATTTTTTCTCTAGTGATTTGGGAAAAGAATGGGTATGGCTATTCGTTATAGGTAGTTTTTCTTTAGGTATATTCGGATCTATTAAAACTTGGATCAATGAACGTACTATTCAACTAGGTGATTTGATTATCTTAATTTTTGCTGTTTACTTGATTTATGATCTTTTGAATTAGTTATGTCAGTTGTAGGGAGACCATAATTTTTCCAGGCCCGATACCCACCGATAATATCTGAGACATCTTGACGCCCGATGTCCATTAAACTTTTCACTGCAAGACTTGAAGAATATCCATCATTACACATGATAATTAATTTTTTATCTAATTGCGCAAGTAGCGGATCAGGTAATTCTGCTTCAGGATCACATCTCCATTCCAAAGTGTTTCTAGTAATTGATTTTGCTTGGGGTACAATTCCTTCAGTAGATTGATCGGCAGAATCTCGAGTATCGATAATAATCGATCCATTTTCTTGCGCAATATATGCTTCTTGAGGAGTGAGTCTCGTTATACTTTCTTGCGTATTTGCTAGGATCTCGTTAATTGTTTTCCGTTTATTTCGCATTTATACAAAATACAGCAATGTAAAGAGGATGTAATTTCAATCGTAGATTTTTTTGTTGATATTATTTGATAACAGAATGATAACATAAGCACCTTATCATTTTTTAGCGAGAAGATACGTTCTATATTGATCATAGTATTAAAGTTCATCGTGCACTTGTCTGAAATATAGTGAACTTTAACACTGAATAAAGTGGGATATAGTTTGATGCATTTGGGACTCGATTTTGATGGAACAATAGCTGATGTTGCTTGGCTAAAGCAACGATATATTCTTGATCATTGGGGTATACAAGTAGATATTGCTGAAACTGGCCGACGAGTTGCGTTGCCTATGTTGGGTGACAAGCGTTATGCAGAAATGTTATTAGCCGTTCATCAGACAGAATTAGTTCTCGAAATGCCCCCAGTAGATCAAGCTATTGAAGTAATTAAACGTTTTTTAATGGAATATGATGTTACTGTCGTAACTGCTCGTTTGGATGAAGAATTAGAGTTTGCTCAGCATTGGCTTGAATTGTATGGCATTGGAGATATTCCTATCGTTCATACTAAACAGCAATCAAAAGCGCCTACTTGGATTAACTTAAATATTAATTTTCATCTGGATGATACTCCTGAAGTTTTAGAAAATGCACCAGAAACGATGGTTCCAATTTTACTTAATAGGCCCTACAACACAGATATTAAACTAACGCCACCTATTCAAGTTGTTGATAACTGGATCGCATTCGAAAAGCTTGTGCAAAATTCTTCTATATAGATAACTTGACTTGACCCATGGTTTTGCTGGTAGTGTGGTTATACAGCAATTAATGAGGTAGATTTTTCTGCTTATTTAAGAAGAAGGTTTTAGGTACCTCAATAAACTTAGGAGGCTTGTCACTATTTCGTGACAGATTATGGATACTAATTATTGGAAACGTAATAAGATTTCTAGACGTGGATTGATGCGTGGCGCTAGTGTTGGTGCTTTAGGTTTAGCCGGTGCATCGCTTATAGGTTGTGATACTTTCGGTGGTGGCGGTGAAGGTACTAAAGGTGGAACACTGACATCTGCACCAGACATAGAACTTTCGAGCACTGACCCGGCATTCTTTACGAGTGATGCAGAAGCTGCTATTGGATGGCAAGCAGGTGAAAATCTGGTAGTCAAGCAACATGACCTTACTATGACGGGTGCAGTTGCAGAGTCTTGGGAAACAGAAGATCAGCAAGAATACATTTTTAACTTAAGAAAGAATAATACATTCTCTAATGGCGATGAAGTGACTGCTGCTGACGTGAAATTTACATTCGATCGTATTTTCGCTTTAGAAGCACCACCTACTGGACAATTAGGCTCCTTAGATCCTACCAAAGGTGGTCGAACAGAAGTTATAGACGATCATACCGTCAAGATGACTTTGGATAAGCCAAACGCATTTTGGGTAAACACTTTGTCTTTTTATCAAGGAAAAATTGTTCCACAAAATGATGATCCTACTAATTGGGGTATAGGTAAATACGTCGGTTCTGGTGCGTACAAAATGGTTAGTAACCAACCAGGTGAAGGTACTACATTTGAACGACGTGCAGATTATTGGGGTGCAGACAATACTTATTTTGATGGAATTCAATTTACATATTTGCCTGAACCAGAATCTCGTATTGAGGCGTTAAAGGGGGGTGCGATTCACCAGGTGAATAGATTAACTCCTGCCTCGGTACCAGAAGTTGATGGTAGTGGAGTTGCTAGAGCATCTCAAGCTACATCTGCTAGTTATATGACGTTGGCTATGAACACTCTAATTGCTCCATTTAATGACCAGCGTGTCCGTCAAGCTTTACAGGCAGCATCGAACCGTGAGCAAAATGTTGCGAAAGTAATTGAAGGTCTTGGTGCTGTTGCAAATGACCATCCAATTGCTCCTAATGACCCTCATTACGACTCTAGCGTTGCTATTCCAGAATATGACCCAAAGAAAGCACGAGATCTTCTTGCTGCTGCTGGGTATGCAGATGGATTAGAAGTTCCTATTGTAACGATGGGTGCAGCTATGCATGAAGAAGTTGCATTAACATTCCAAGAATATGCACGTGAAGCAGGTTTCAATGCGCGAATTGATAAGAAACCTGAAGATGAATATTGGTCTAAGTGGTGGCTAAATCAGGAAGTTCAGTTATGTACTGTTAACTGGAACGGTAGAAATCCTGATGCTGCTTTGAGCATTGTTTATCACGGAGATGCACCTTGGAATGAAACTTATCAGAAAGATGCAAAACTTGATGGATTGATTGAGCGTGCACGTGGTGAGGACTTAGATGCACGAAAAGAGACTTATAGTGAAGTTCAGAAACATTTGGTTGAACAAGCCTACCGAGTAATTCCGTTCTTTGTGAATACTCTTATGGGTGTGGCTACAAATGTTCAGAACATTGAAGCTCACCCAAGTCGATGGCCATTCCTATCACGCGGATGGTTTGAAGAAGCATAATTATTAATTATCACCTGTTCCACTGCTTCATGTAGTGGAACAGGTACTTCTTTGTTCATATAAACCCAGAAAGCACTATTGGTATGCTCCGATTCTTAGTGATGCGGTTTGCTTTGATTCTTTTGACTCTAGTTGTAGTGTCTTTAGCTATTTTTGGTGTCACGGAAGTATTGCCAGGAGATGTTGCCGAGGCAGTACTTGGTAAAAGCAGGACACCTGGTGCGCTAGAAACTTTACGTGAACAAATGGGTTTGGATCAACCACCTTGGAAACGATATCTAAATTGGGTTGGAGGTGTCTTCCAAGGTGATCTTGGTACATCTTTAGTGCAAGATAGGCCAGTTACTGAGATATTAAAAAGCCGATTACAAAATTCTTTAGTTCTTGCTATTGCAGCATTCTGCATTGCTGTTCCAAGTGCAATTTTGGTGGGTGTTTGGGCGGGAGTACGTAGAGGTTCTGTCGGTGACCACACAGTAAGTGTACTCTCTTTAGTAGCTATCTCACTACCAGAATTTGTTACAGGATTCATTCTAATTGTGATTCTATCTTCGACTTTAGGTTGGTTGCCTTCATCGAGTATTGTTTTACCAGGTACGTCTCCTTTAGCTCGACCTGAAATTTTAATTATGCCTGTTCTTACAATGACTGCTGTACTTTTCGGTTACATTATGCGTATGACACGTGCAAACATAATTGAGGCTCTTGAAACAAATTATGTTCGCACAGCAATATTAAAAGGGTTGCCACGTTGGCAGGTGATTTGGCGCCATGCTGTTCCTAATGCAATGCTTCCTACTATAAGTGTGGTGTCAATTAATGTGGGATGGATGTTAGGTGGTCTCATTATTGTAGAAAGTGTTTTTGGCTACCCTGGCTTAGGTTTGACTCTCATTAATGCAATTAACCGACGCGACTTGCCTGTTTTACAAGCGGTAGCTTTGTTAGTAGCTGGTACATATGCGGTCAGTAATCTTGTCGCAGACTTGATGTATGTTTGGTTGAACCCACGGATTAGGATATCTTCATGAGCACTGAATCCGAAACCGTTGGCATGCAAAAAATTTCAATAAAAGGACGACTTAACAATATTTTTCGTCCAATGCTTAATGCATTTAAAACTCCAGCAGGAAAGGTAGGATTACCTTTGGTAATCTTGCACCTTTTGCTAGCTTGTTTTGGTTCGTTCCTCGCCCCTTTTGGTCCTACAGATTTTAGTGATGAAACTTTTGCCCAACCTTTTACAATGGGTGCTGGTAATTCAATTCCGTATATTTTAGGTACTGATCAATTTGGTCGAGATGTGTTTAGTCGTCTTTTATCTGGTGCTCGTTCGATAATTTTAATTTCTGCGATTGGTTCAATTTTAGGAGTTGCTATTGGGACTTCTATCGGAATGTTTTGTGGCTATTTGGGTGGAAAAATTGATGAGATCGTCATGCGTATTGGCGATGGTTTGATGTCTTTTCCTTCACTATTATTGGCATTACTTGTGTTATCAGTATCTGATTCTTTGACATGGATGGATGAATTTTCTTCATTCTTTGCTACCGGTAAAGAACCTATATTAGTAATAGCTACATTGGCGATTGTTCATACACCTCGAGTAGCACGGGTATTACGTTCAGCTACTCTAAGTATAAAAACTCAGGAATATATTGAATCTGCACGGCTGAGAGGCGAGAAAAGTTTATATATTATTTTTAAAGAGATATTACCGAACGCATTGCCTGTTCTAGCAGTCGAAGGTTCTGTTCGTTTTTCATACGCTATTCTTCTCGCTTCTTCTTTAGGATTTTTAGGGCTTGGCGTTGAACCACCTTCTCCAGATTGGGGCGCGATGATTGCAGATAGCAGATCTATTCTTGTAAGAGCACCTTGGGTGCCTCTATCACCTGCTGCAGCTGTTGCCTCTTTGGTAGTTGGTGTCAATTTACTGACTGAAGGAATTAGAGATGCTGCTCGTTTACCAACGGAGTTACCACAATGACAGAAAATATGAATCAAAGTAATACTCCTTTACTAGAGATAACTAATCTTGGTGTTAGTTTCTTTACTCCTCGCGGTACTGTTCGAGCTGTACGCGATGCATCATTGACTGTTAACCGAGGAGAAGTTGTAGGACTAGTTGGAGAATCTGGATGCGGGAAATCAACGGTTGCTTACGCGATTCTTGGTTATTTACCAGGGTATGTTCAAGTTGATGGATCAATTCTGTATGAAGGTCAAAATCTCGTTGAATTAAGTGATGTAGAGTTGGAGCAATTCCGTGGTAATCGAATTGCTATGGTTTATCAAGATCCTCAAACTTCTTTGAATCCAAGTATGAAAATTGGTAAACAAATGGAAGAGGTATTACATTCGCACCTTTCCTTGGATAAGTCTGCTGTACAACTTCGGACGATCGAACTCTTTGAATCAGTGGGACTAGCATCACCAGAGACAATTGGTGATCGTTATCCTCATGAATTATCAGGTGGCATGCAGCAGCGTGTAGTTATTGCAATGGCATTAGCATGTGAACCCGACCTCTTGATTATGGATGAACCGACAACAGGATTAGATGTAACTACTGAGGCCACAATTCTTGATCTGGTTGTAGATCTTAAAGAGCGAGTAAACGCAGGTATCTTATTTGTTAGTCATAATTTAGGTGTAATTGCACGTGTTGCAGACAGAGTAACTGTTATGTATGCATCGCAAACAGTTGAAGATGCTCCAGTGAAGGAAATTTTTCAATCACCACAACATCCATATACCGCTGGACTACTTTCATGTGTTCCTCAACCTCCCAATGACGAAGGCATTACTCCAAGGTTAAAAAGTATTCCAGGATCAGTTTTTGAAGCTCGTCTTGAAGCATCAAATGAATGTTTATTCGCTCCACGTTGTCCAATTGCACAAGAAAAATGTACATCAGGGGCACCTGAATTTAATGTCGAAAATGATCATTATGTTCGATGCTTTTTCCCAGAGCAAGTGTCATCGGATATTTGGGGAGAATTAAGACCTAAAAGAGATTTTGAGTCATCCAATGAAACTAATGTATTGCATGTTGAGAATCTCAATGTGCGTTATAAGTCAGGTCAAGGGAAGAAATTCATATTTTTTGGTGCAGAAGCTCAGAAACCTGTACGTGCAGTAGTTGATGTTGATTTTGATGTTGGCACAGGAAAAACTCTTGGTATTGTTGGCGAAAGTGGATCTGGAAAATCTACAGCTGCTCGTGCTGTCATTGGATTAACGCCAAAATCTTCTGGTGAATTAAGTTTTCTGAATGAAGAAATACCCGCTGAAGTTATTGATCGTGACGAAGAAATTCGTGCGAATATGCGGATGGTTTTCCAGAATCCTACAGCTTCCCTAAATCCGCAATTACCAGTTAAACATGCAATAGTTAGATCTCTCAAAAAGTTCTCTGACTTGACGCCTGAAGAAGCCTATATCGAAGCTAGAAACTTATTAGAATCTGTAGGATTGAACCCAGATTATGTGGAACGTCATCCAGCAGAACTGTCAGGCGGTGAACAACAACGAGTTGCATTAGCTGCTGCATTTGCAGCAGATCCACAAGTAATTTTAGCTGATGAAGCTGTTTCTGCTTTAGATGTTTCTGTACAGGCTCAAGTTTTAAATTTGTTGTTACAAAATCAGCAACAAAAAGATACATCCTATGTTTTCATCTCACATGATCTTGGCGTAGTTCGATATATTTCTGATGAGATATTGGTCATGTACGCTGGTCATGTAGCAGAACAAGGGGACGCTGATGCAGTTCTGTCAATTCCTTCACATCCGTACACTGAAGCACTACTTTCAGCTGCCCCTGAGCCTGATCCAGAGGCTGATCCTACTCGGATTCGTTTGGAAGGTTCTGTTCCAACTTTACGTGATAAATTCCCGGGATGTCCCCTTGCGGGAAGGTGTCATCGTCAATTAGATGACATCTGTGATACTTCCCCACCACCAGCACAGTATGATTCAGATAATCCTAATCACGTAATTTATTGCCATATTTCTCCTGATGAACTCAAAAAGTTACAAAGTTAAATATAAAATTAGATTGTGAATGAAAGCTTTGAACTCTGGTGCACCTTAGAAAGACGTCTTCAGAACAAGCACAGCACCCTTTTTTTTATGGGTGGGTGATAGTCGCATCAGGCGCTTGTTCAATGGCTTTAGGTAGTGCTCTTCTCTTCCATGCATTTGGGGCATATGTTGTGTTGCTACAAGATGAGTTTGGCTGGAGTAGGACTACACTTGCCTTAGCCTTTGCTATGCAAAGAGTCGAAAGTGGCCTACTCGGTCCTATTGATGGTTGGCTTGTTGATCGTTTTGGCCCACGAAAAATGATGCTTGTGGGGGTTGTGATTTTTGGAATTGGATTTGTGATATTTAGTCAGATTCAAAGCCTTTTTTGGTTTTATGTCGCATTTCTTGTTATGGCTTTTGGAAATGCTCTTGGTTCATTTTTGCCCGCTTCAGTGGCAGTTGTGAATTGGTTTATTCGCAAACGTACAACTGCACTCGCTCTAATGATGCTTGGATTGGCAGCAGGTGGATTGGTGCAACCTGTTATCGCTACCGGTTTGGAATCTATCGGATGGCGAAATATGGCATTCATTTCAGGGATTATAATGATTGTTGTTGGAGTTCCTTTAGCAACACTTTTGCGTCATCATCCTGAAGATTCCGGATGGCAGCCTGATGGAATTAGAACGCAATCACAATTGATTACTGATTCTTCTGATAGTACCGAATCACTACAACTCAATGATGAAATTAATTTTACGGCGATACAATCATTAAAAACTCGAGCTTTCTGGTATATCGGTATTGGGCATAGCCTTTCTTTGTTAGTTATGGGTGCAATAAATGTTCATTTAATTGCTCATTTGCATGAAAGTTTAGGTTTTTCATTAACTGTTGCTGCAAGCATGATAACTGTAATGACTTTAACTCAGGTAGTTGGTCAACTTGTAGGAGGAGTGCTAGGCGATAGATTTGATAAAAAATGGTTGATAGTTGCAGTGATGTTTATTAATGCTGCCTCTCTAATGATACTTGCATTTGCAGCACATATTTGGCTAATAATAATTTTTGCGATATTGAATGGGGCTACTTTTGGCGCACGTATACCGCTTACTACATCAATCCGTGCAGATTATTTTGGGGGGAAATTCTATGGAACTATAACAGGATTTTCTTCAGTGTTAGCAATGTGGGGAATGATTTTTGGCCCATTGATTGCTGGTGGTTCATACGATTTATTAGGCAGTTATACTCCTGGTTTTATTATGCTTTCTTTATTGGCAGGTCTAGGATCTGTTATATTTTGTTTTGTTCAAAAACCTGAGATTCCTAAGGGATAAAATATCAGATGTTAAATAAATTAAGAGATTATTATAAATCAATCAAAAATAGCCTTCCGTTTGCTTTAACTTTAGCTGTAATTTTTCTCCTTGCTTGTGGGGGACAAGATACAAAAAATAATGTTGAGCGACCGAAGATTGATCTTCTAACTGCAGCAGCAACTGCAAATATTGATGTTATAGAACAGCATATTGAATATGGAACAGATATCAACGAAGTGTTTGTTAAAACTCAAGACTGGAAAGGTGCAGGAGCATTACATATTGCTGCTATTAGTCCAAAAAATGCAGAAACGGTAATGCTATTTAAAACAGTTATTGATGTACTCTTAAGCGGCGGTGCTGATATTGATATTGAAGCTAAAAATCGAGATGGCTCTACACCTCTTAGCTGGGCTGCTTATTTTGGTAAGCTAGAGATGGTTACATTTCTCGTTGATAGAGGTGCGGATCTGAATAAAGCTGATAAGAATGGGTATACACCGCTTGGAGCAGCAATTACATCTCCTTTTATGGGCAGTGAGTTGAATAGATCAGCAATAATAAAATATCTCAAAGACAAAGGTGCTAAATAAATAGTAAGAATTGAATGAAAGGAATAAATTATGTTGACTTTTAATCATTATACAGTTGCAGTACATGACCTTGAACAGGCTGTTGCTGATTATGGTTCTCGTTTTGGAATGACTCCCACTGGTGAAAAAGGATACAACGGTATTGGTAAATTTGATTATGTGCCAATGGGGTATAACGGTGAAACTTTGTGTCACTTGTTGCAACCTCGTGATGATGAAGATAGCCCTGTTGCAAAATTAATGTCTGAACGACAAAATGGATTCAACCCTCATGGAGAAGGTATTTATTTAATTGCGTATGACTGTGATGATGTTGATGCTTTCTGTAAGCAAATTGAAGAGAATGGTGGTCGTGTCACACGCATACCTGGTAGAGATAATGCTTGGGTTCATCCTACATCATCTAATTTTATTTTCATGGAAATTTTCCAGAGAAAATAGTTTTGAACAAGTAAATATGGTTACGATGTCTAAAATGGGATCAAGCTAGTTCCAAGTCCTATATCAGACATTAGTGCAACTCCAAAAAGGATACTTATTGTCCCTGCTGATGAACTGATGTAGCGATAAATTTTTTTGTTGTTTGATGACATTGCAAATGGCACACCGAGCAGAATAGTTATGATAGACATAGAAAGTATTGTGCCTACTCCGAATAATAGTAGGTAAATAATTCCTATCCATGTAGATTCTATTGTGGGAAGTAAAGCTAGCATTACCGCGGCACTTCCCGCCAATCCATGTATCATGCCGACAAAAAATGATTTTGCTCTGAAAGAGGGCATACCAATATTGAAAAAATTGTGATTATCAGTTTCAGAAATATCTTCATTGAATTGATGTGAGGTATGAACGTGCACGTGAGTTTTTTTATCGTGATGATGTTCATGAACGTGGACACGACTTTCCCTAAGCTGCCAAAATACCTGAGCTCCTAATGAGATGAGCATGATACCTACTGCGAATTCAAAGAATGGTGCGATGTTTTCATATCTATCAAGAACGGTTTCCTTGAATAGTAAAATTATTATGCCAAGAATTAACAAAGGAGCTGTGTGTCCTAGACCCCACGAAAATCCGATCCAAAGGCCGCGCCAAATATTTTTTGATCTATCAACTATCGATGCCACTGCAACGACATGATCAGCATCTGTCGCATGTTTTAATCCAAGTAAAAACCCTAAGACAGTTGCTGATAATAGGCCATATTCTGTATCCATTTATAATATGCCGTTCACTTTATATTAATTTATTTGAATAATTTTGATGTCGATTGTTCTCCCCACCATTCTACTTCAGGTTCGAGATCGATACCGCAATATTCGAAAACTTTTTTAGATACCATTTCCATAAGTTGAATAATTTCCTCAGTTGTAGCATTTCCATTATGTACAATGAAATTAGCATGTAATTCACTTACCGATGCACCTCCTATTGACATACCTTTGCAGCCAGACTTTTCAATTAATTCTCCTGCATATTGATTAGTTGGATTCTTAAACATTGATCCGGCATTTCTTGATGAAGTAGGTTGAGTTTTTTGTCGTTGCTCCAATAATTTACGCATTTCAAGTTCACATTCAATTTTTTTTCGGAATTGTAGATTGAGAATTGCCGAAAGGATGATAGTGTGATTTTTAATATTTGAAGAGCGATAATTAAATTGTAATTCTGATTTTGAAATTTTAGATATTGTTGTTTTTTGCAGAACAGTAATTTCTTCGACAAGAGATCCAAAGTTTTGTCCATCTGCTATGCCAGCATTATTACATAATGCACCACCTACAGTGCCAGGTATTCCAATGGCAAATTCTAATCCACCCAGATTTTCTTTGGCTGCAGCTTTTGATAAGGCAGGTAACATAACTCCAGCACCCACAGCGACTTGTTTTCCACTAAAATTCATCTCCCGGCATGCGTATTTCAGTGATACTACTAGCCCTTTTATGCCTTCGTCCGATACGAGTAAATTAGATCCACCACCAATGATTTTTACTGGTAATTCTTTTGAATATGCCCATTCTATAATTTGTGATAATTCAGAAGAATCTTTAGGTTCTGCAAAAAATAATGCATTTCCGCCCGTACGCATATAAGTATGCCTTGTTAGTGATTCATTAGCTAACAAGCCTAAATTTTTTGGTGACTTCAGTGATGTTTCGGTCATTCGATTTCCGGAGTTTGAAGGTGATAATTGGTGATTTGTTGATAAGCATGTCCAATACGCAAAGTTAATGCATCCGAAAAAAGTTTTGTTGAAATCATTAATCCAGTTGGTAATCCTGTATTACTTAATCCATTAGGGACACTTATCGATGGTTGGTGTGAAAAGTCGAAGATTTGTGTGTTTTTGAATTTATTTAGGATGTGTTTTTCTTGTCTAGGATCGTCTTCAATAACTTCTGCAGTCATTGGTGTTGTTGGTGTAATATACGCATCAAATTTTGCCAATCCTTTTTCATAGATGGCTTGAATTTCTTTTCTTAATTGTATTGCTTCAATATAAGTTTCCACTGGAGTTGAAAGTCCACTAAGCATCCTTGTTCGCCCCGGTTCGGAAATAAGATTATTCTCTAGTGCTATTAGATTGTAAGTGCCAGATTCTGCGGAAATTAAGCAGGCAATTTTTTCACGTATTTCATTAATATTTTCAATCGGTTCAAAATATTCTATGGATGCTCCTAGTTCCTTCATTACTTCAAGAGATGATAGAAAATTTGTGAGTACCTCTTTTTCACATCCTTCCAAAAAAGAAGGTATCACGGCTAATTGAAGACCTTGGATACTATCATTAAGTTCAGAAGTGTAATTTTGGGTAGGGATATTCATAGAATCCCTATCTTCTGGATCATATTTTGCAAGTACGTTGAGCATAAGAGCACAATCTTCAGCTGAGATCGCCATTGGTCCAGCATGATCTAAAAGGTAAGAAACTGGAAAGACCCCTGCTCTGCTAACAAGGCCATAAGTTGGTTTATGTCCAGTGATAGAACAAAAAGCAGCTGGTATACGAATTGAACCACCTGTATCGGATCCTAGTGCACCTAAACATTGACGTGCTGCAAGTGCTGACGCAGACCCTCCTGATGACCCACCTGGGACGTGATCTAAATTCCAAGGATTACGTGTAGGTCCGTGATTAGCGTTATTGGTGGTTCCCCCAAGAGCAACTTCATGCGTATTTGTTTTGCCTATGATTATTGCACCACTGTCACGAAGTAGTTTTACTGTCGTGGCATCTTTTGAAGGTATGTGATCTTTATATGCTGCACTTCCTCTACTAGTAACCACACCTTCAGTATCATAAATATCTTTTACTGCAATGGGGATACCATCCAATGGGCTTACTCTCGTACCATTTTGCGCTCTTTCCGTTGCAGACAATGCGTCCTTCCGTGCTGTCTCAAACATATGCGTAACGAAAGAATTTACTTTTTTATCAGTTGCGTCAATCTGTGCAATATTTATTTCTAAGAGCTCTGAGGATGAAATTAATTTTTTCTCTAATGCATCACTAGCAGCAGTGAGCGAATCTGGTAAATCACTTAATGAAGTCGTCATTATTTTTTCTCTTTCAATTACAATTCTATCGTATAAAAAAGCAAATAGTGCTAATAGTTGATCTTTGGCGTTTCAATCGTAAAGTTGAGCATAACCTGATCTTAAGAGAATAGGGAGAATAAATGATTGATTTTGGTTTGGTTGATGCAGTTGATGCAGAATCGATAGGTGAGCCTGGTCAAAGAATTTTTCGTGTTCGTGTAGTTAAACAAGGCCAATATGCAGCTATCTGGCTTGAAAAACAAGAACTGGCTCAGTTGGGAAGATCAATATCTCAGTTACTCGCAGAACAATCTGATGAAAGGGGTCAGCCTGTTGATGCGGTAAATGCGATTGATATATTCCCTTCAAATCCAGACGTGGATATACAAGCATTAAGAATTTCAATAGATTTTGATGCAAATTTACAATGTGTTGTTGTTAGCGTTGATGATGAGGCAGCGATGACATCAATGGAACGACCCTCTTTTAGTATGTCATTCAGTAGATCGCAGGCTATCTCTTTAAGTTCTATTATTGAAGTAGTTGTTTCAGGTGGGCGACCACTCTGTAAACTATGTGGTCAAGTGTTGGAAATAGATGGAAAATGTATAGGTTGTCCTGGTAGTAATGGTCATGCAAAGGAATTTTTGATTTCAGATTCACTAGAAGATTAAGAGTTTTCTGATAATGAGAAGAGGTTAACAATGTCAACTCAATTTGATATGAGACATCGCAGTCGTGTACTTGTAGACGGCCCAGACAGGGCTGCAGCAAGATCTCAATTGCATTCAGTTGGATACGATGTGGATGATCTCAAAAAACCTTTAGTGATGGTTGCCCATGAATGGATAGGAACAATGCCATGTACTAATTCTCAGCGCGAATTAGCACAACATGTGATGTCTGGTATTCGTGAAGCCGGCGGGACTCCAATGGAAGTTAATACAATCGCTATTTCTGATGGTATATCTATGGGGACAGAAGGGATGAAGGCATCGCTAATATCACGTGAAGTAATAGCTGATTCTATTGAGCTTTGTGGGGTTGGATATTCCTTTGATGCATTAGTAATTATTGTCGGATGTGATAAGACTATTCCTGCAGGTGCTATGGCTTTAGCACGATTAAATATTCCCGGTATTGTTCTTTATTCAGGTTCCATTGCTCCAGGAAATTGGGAAGGCAAGGATGTCACAATTCAAGATGTATTTGAAGGTGTTGGCGCCCATGCTGTAGGTGATCTCTCGGATGAAGGTTTGGCTGCACTTGAAGCTGCAGCTTGTCCAGGTGCTGGGGCATGTGGTGCTCAATTTACAGCTAACACTATGGCTACTGCTTTAGAATTTATGGGAATATCTCCAATGGGTTCAGCTACGGTTGGTGCAACTGATAGGCGTAAGGATGCCATCGGTGTGGACGCTGGTAAGCTAGTAATGGATGTTTTACGTCGCGGTGTTTTGCCACGTGATTTGATTACACGCCAAGCTATTGAGAATGCGATTATTTGTGCAGCTTCTACAGGTGGATCTACGAATATAGTGCTTCATGCTTTGGCGATAGCCGCCGAAGCAGGAGTTGACATAGACATTGATGATTTTGATGCCATTTCTGAAGCTACTCCTTTAATTGGTGATATGCGCCCGGGTGGTCGATATGCCGCACTTGATATGGATCGTGCTGGAGGAACCTTGCTTTTGGCTAAACGCCTATTAGAAGCAAATAAGCTTAATGGTGATGTCATGACTGTGACAGGTAAAACCATTGCTGAAATTGCAGAATTTGCAATAGAAGCGCCAGGTCAAGATGTAATATTACCTGTTGAACAGGCATTAAAACCTACAGGAGGACTTGTTATATTACGTGGCTCCTTAGCACCTGATGGATGTGTAGTTAAGGTGGCTGGGCATGAGCGACTATTTCATAGGGGGCCTGCAAGAGTTTTTGAATGTGAAGAAGATGCGATGCAAGCGGTACTTGAAAAGAAGATTGTAGAGGATGATGTAGTTGTTATCCG
>JAKUNM010000003.1:0-34442 GCA_022451865.1 Dehalococcoidia bacterium | reverse complement strand
AAAGAAATATATGCTGGAGACGTTGTTGTTATAAGAAATGAAGGACCAGTTGGAGGTCCAGGTATGAGGGAAATGCTTCTTGTTACTGCAGCTATTGTTGGTGAAGGTTTAGGCGACTCAGTAGCTTTACTGACCGACGGAAGATTCTCTGGTGCTACGCGTGGATTGATGGTGGGACATGTGGCACCTGAAGCTTCAGTAGGTGGTCCTATTGCTGCAGTTAAGGAAGGTGACTATATAGTCATTGATATTGAGAATCGGCAATTAAATTTAGAAGTCGATCCTTCGGAAATTAATAACCGTATTGGGAACCATCTAGCACCAGCAATTAAATATGAGAGGGGTGTTTTTGCGAAGTATTCACGTTTAGTTTCTCAAGCAGATAAAGGTGCAATAACTGGTTAATTTTTAGGTATCCAAAATAGCATTCCAAGCTCCATGATTAAATCCTCCATCTAAATGGAGTACATGTCCGACCAGCATGCTTGATTCATCTGAACATATCCATGCGGCTGCAGATGCGACATCCTCAGGTGATACATTTCTGCCAATTGGCACAAAAGGTTTAACGCGATCACTAATTTCTTTGCGATAAGAGTGTTCACCATCTGAACCTTCAACCCATCCTGCAGAAATACCATTCACTCTGATCCCAAAAGGAGCTAATTCGACAGACATATACATTGTTAATGAACTTAATGCGGCTTTTGAAATACCTACTGCAGAATAATTAGGCATATAGTGTTCTGATCCAGGAGAGAGTAGATTAATTATGACTCCGCCACCATTTTCTTTCATTAATGGAAAGGCATTCTGGATAGCCTGCCATGGCCCGAAAAGATTTACATCCATGGTATTATGTAGATGCTTTGGTTTTTGATCGATAGCAGGTCGCGGTCGTTCAAGTCCTCTGGCAGCATTATTGATCAAAATATCAAGGTCATTCCCCTTTATTTGTTCATAAATTTCTCTAACATTACTTTCCTTACCAATATCTCCTTGAACGATTTTAGCTTCGACTCCGAAGGAACTACATATTTCAGCTGTTTCTATGGCAGCATCTTTTGAACGCGCATAATTGATGACAACATTGCAGCCTTCTTGTGCTAAGCGGATAGAAATTGCCTTTCCTATGCCACGAGAGCCACCCAGAATTAGTGCATTCTTTCCATGAAGTGAAGAGTATATTCCTTTGTTTAGCACCATAATTACCTCTATTTATCTTTTGTTATTCGTCCTTATGTCGGATTGCACGATGTAAAGTATACTGGCCAGACTGTCGCACTTTTTCATAATTTCCGAATAAAGTAATGAGCGATCTTTGGATGTATTTTTTCATGCCTGATAGAGTGACTACTACTAATTCTCCTTCTTCATGTAGGTGTCGATATGTGTCTGCAAAAAGAATACTGGTCATTTCATTCCCTATTTTTGCAGGTAAATTGGATGCGACAAGATTAAATTTTTTCTCATTTGGTATATTAGTAAATCCATTCGACATTATTGCTTTTGTATTGTTTAGACCATTGTTTTTGATGTTACGATTTGAATAATCAATAGCAACATAATCACGGTCAACCATTGTGACTTGCCCTTTTATTGCTAATTTCCCGAGAGTAATACCTATAGGTCCATAACCACATCCCAAATCTAGACAATCATCTTGTTGGCCAACTTGGATCTCATTAAGGAGCAGTTGAGTACCTTTATCAATCTCTCTTGGTGAAAAAAGTCCCCATGTCGAATCGAAGCGAAGTTTATGATCACGGATGTCCGCTTCAAATGTTATATCTTTTCGAAATTGGTCGACGATATTATTGCTTTTTTCAAGATTAATTTCTGTCACAAAGACTCCATAGAAGAGTTTGCCCTATTTATTCTTATTTTCAGACACAATTGCACAGGCTCTTGCCAAGCGCCGTGCACCTTCTTCGATATCTTCGTGTGGAACCCAAGAGAAAGCAAATCTTAAGTGCTGGCTTAAGTCTTGATGGTCCGGAAAAAAGCCATGACCATTAGCAAAGATGACACCTTGTTTTATTCCTTCACGTTGTACAGCTAGTGCATCAAGGTCTTCGTGTAATTGTGCCCAAAGAAAAAATCCACCTGAAGGCTTTTGAAAGCTCATGTATGGTTCACAATATTCATGGAGTGCAGATGCAAGTGATTCAAGTTTTTTTGAATAGAGAGTCCTCATATTAATAATATGCTTATCAAGTCTTCCATCTTGCATAAATTGCCACAACATATGATGCAACATTGGACTATTCCCCATATCAAAGCGCACACGGACAATTTGTTCTATAACAGATGGATCTGCAAACACCCAACCTACACGTAAACCGGTAGCAATAATTTTTGAGAATGTTCCTACAGTAATTACCCCTTGTCCCTGTGATAACTCGGACAGTGTAATAGGAGGTTCAGATGTATAATAAAGTTCACCATACGCATCATCATCGACAATTAAGCAGCCATATTTTGCAGCCACTCTAAGTAATGATTCTCTTCGTGAATGTGACATAGAAATACCGGCAGGATTATGACAATTGCTAATTACATAAATTAACTTAGCGCGTCGCCCTTCACTATTTAATTTCGCTAATAATTGTTCTAATTCATCGACAATCATACCTTCTCTGTCGATACCTACAGATAATATTTCTGCTTGATGTCCCCGAAAGGTTCGTAGTGTACCAGAGAAAGTAGGCGCTTCAGATATAACAATATCTCCAGGAGAAAGGAATGTTCCAGAAATTAGATCTATTGCGTCTGCACTACCATTGGTTAGTAAAAAGTGATCAGAAGTTGCGTTGATATGTCGATCTCTCGTATATCGTTTTGCTAGTTCTTGCCGAAGTGGTTCATATCCGATTCCACCACCATATCGAAGTGGTTCATCATCAGGAACATTAAGTGCACGTCGCATAGCATCTAATAGTTCTACTTTAGGTAATGTTCCTGCATCGGGAATTCCACCACCTAATGTTATGGGTTCAATCGGAGATTCTACATCAGCAGGGATCCCCCAATCAGTTGCTGATCCGGAGGTAAGGTGTTTTACTGCATCACTTGCTAGTTCATTGAGGCTATGGTTGGACCATAATTGCTGTAACTCATCAATAAGCGATTGGGGATTTGAGTCAATAGTCATGTCTGTCCTAATGTTTATACTATTATTTGAACATTTCAGTCATAATTTGGCTACATACTATTCGGATATCCTAGACAAAATATAGCTCTCTAAGCAAGTCGTTTAAGTATTATTTACAATTGTTCTCATCACATTTCCTAATATTTCAACTGCATTTTCCAAATCTGTAGGGGGTAGTGCAGAAAATACAAGTCGAATCTTATTTTCACCACCTGAACCAAAAAAATATGTTGTCCCTGAAGTTACTGCCACATTCGATTCCATTGCAGCACTTCGAAGTTGATTTGCTGTTAAAGGATCTTTTAAGTTTAACCAAAAGAAAAATCCTCCATTTGGTTTTGTGAAATCGATGAAAGTACTTGCATGTTTTCGGAGTGATAGCTCAGTTGTATCTCTTCTATCTCGATATATCGATTGTAGTTTAGTTACATGTGGAAGATATTCACCAGATTCTAAAAAGTGCAGAACAATGCGATGTAGGAAAGGTGATGCCCCATTATCAAATCGCATATGGACTAGTGTTTTTATAATTGATTCAGAAGAGGTAATCCACCCAACTCGAAGCCCTGATGCAATTGTTTTCGAAAAAGTGCCTAATTGAACGACTCCTCTTCCTTCTGCAATTGCGTAGAGAGAGGGAGGTGGAGGACCGTCAAAGTCTAAGCCTACATAGGCCTCATCTTCAATGATCAAAATATTATTGTCATGTGCAATCTTGATAATTGCCTCTCTGCGTTCTAGTGGTAATGTCGTTCCAGTTGGATTGTCATAGGTTGGTATTAGATATAAAAGTTTTGGTGCAATAGATTTTTCTTTTAAGTTATTTATTGTCTTTAAGAGCTTGTCCGGGATAAGGCCCTCTGTATCCTGTGGGACGGTAACTATATTTGCCTCTCGAGCTTGAAACGTTCTAATTGCACCAGGGTAAGTGGGTGCACCCAAAATTACAGTATCATTTGGATCTAGGAAAGTTAGTGCCACATTTTGTAATCCATGAGCACTTCCTGATGTCAGCGTTATTTGATTAGCATTTGTCTCAATTTTGGAAAGAAGGCTTGTTCGTGCTGCTATCCATTCTCTTAGAGGTAAATATCCCTGCTGCCCTCCATAGGTTAGTGCTCCTCCAGCGTCGTGAGATAAAACATGTTCTGTTGCTGCTAACAATGCAGTTGCAGGTAATGAGTCACGATCTGGCACACCAGCGTTAAGATCATAACGTAAAGGTGATAGCGAAGTGTTGATCGGTAATTTATCAACGATAGACGCAAAAAGTTGGTCGAATGAGCTTTCATTCGAATTGAAAGATAATGACTGATTTTTTTCTTTACTCACAGTAGATTAAGCTAAGCGTGTATTGAGTAGTTCACAAGTACTTCGGCAAACTAATTCAAAAATTATTCAGTCATGTTATAAAGGTAAGTATCAATAAAGTAAAAATTTCAACATGTATTTGGATGCAATGAGGTGAAAATATGGACGATGATATTGTCTTGTCTCATGTAGAAAATGGGATCGGGTGGTTGTCTTTGAATAGACCGAATAAGAGGAATGCAATTAATTTCTCTTTAGCGAGTGCTGTTCAAAAGAAAATGGAAGAATTTGATACTGATAATTCTGTACATGTAATAGTTATTCAAGGTTCAGGAGGATCTTTTTCTGCTGGTGCTGATATGACAGAAGCTCTTGGTGCGGAAAAAGAAGGTGATAGGAGATTTAATCCTTCGAGAGATGCTGCTTTGCGGATAGCATCTTCAGAAAAACCAACTATAGCATCGATTGATGGACCAGCTTATGGGGCAGGTGCTCTTTTGGCGTGTGGATGTGACTTAAGAGTTATTACGAGTCAGACGAAATTTCGTTTTCCAGGTGCTGATTATGGTCTAGTAGTTGGTGCAGCTGCATTAACTACTCTTGTAGGTCCGGTTATTGCCAAAGAGCTTATTTTTACATCTCGTGTTGTAGAAGCTCACGAAGCACTAAGTATTGGGTTAGTAAATCGTGTTGTAGAAGAAAATGAATTACAGTTAGTAACTACTGAACTTGCAGAATCTATTGTCAATGCTTCACCTTTGGCTACTACTTGGGCCAAACGAGTTATTAATACTGCTGTTACGGGGGGAGATGCTGTAGGAATTGAGTTGCAATCTGATTTAATTCTGCGAGGTGGCGCAGATCACATAAAGCGTTTTTCGGATGCAACAGCCCGTGTTACCGGTAGGTCTTCGAATCAGAAGGCATAATGAAATCTATAGTGGAACTTTGTCTAAATAAACTGAAAAGAAATGATCTTACATTAGCTTGCGCTGAAGCTTCTTTAGGTGGCTTGCTTGGTCAAAGTATTGTATCTATACCTGGAGCATCTCAAGTCTTTAAGGGGACAATTTCGACATATTCGAATCAATCTAAGATTAATATTTTAGGTATTTCTGAAGAGGTAGTGGATGTGTATGGTGCTGTTTCCCTTGAAATTGTTACGCAAATGGCATTAAAAACAAAAGAATTATTTCAGACAGATTTTGTTATTGCAGAATCTGGAATTGCGAGTCCAATTGTCGGCAGTCAGAAGTCTTCAGGTTTATATTTTATTGGATGTTTCTCTGATAAAAGTAATGTTGTGGAGCAGTTTCAATTTGAAGGTAACCGCGATGAGATAATGAATGAAGCCGCATTGCATGCATTTAAAATTTTGAATGAATGTTTAGTAGATAGAAGAATGTAGATTATGCCGTCAATTGAATTCGAAAATAGTACATTATTTTATGATGAGCAGAATCCTAATCAAAAGGAAGAAACCATTCTTTTTTTGCATGGTGCAGCAGGGAATCACATGTCGTGGTGGCAACAAATGCCCCATTTTAGTGAAAGATACAGGTGTCTAACTTTGGATCAAAGAGGTTTTGGACGATCTACTGATCCTGATGGTTTAGGGTATTCTCGATTTGTTGATGATGTAGAATTTTTATTAGATTCATTAAGTATCAGTAACTGTACTCTCGTTGCTCAGTCTATGGGAGGTATATCTGCTTTAGGTTTTTCTGTGCGTAATCCTGAACGAGTCAATGCATTGGTGATGGCGGACACTTGGGGTTTTTTTGATTGGAATTCTCTTAACATTAAATATCGTGATTTTCGCTCTCAACATCCTGATTCAAAAGTTCCTTTGGTCCACAGGGCTTTAGCAAGAGATTTTCAGACTAACAATCCTGAAAAAACCTTTCTTTATCAACAAATTCAGGCTTTGAATCCACCACGTCAAGATGCAAATTCTGATACTTTGCATGGTCAGTACGATCAGCCATCGAAAGAAGATGTAGAAGGATTATCAGTTCCTGTCTTGTTTGTAGCCGGTAATGAAGACACACTTACTCCACCTGAATTTATAAAAGAAGTGCATCAATTAATTGTAGGATCTCAGTTTATACTTGTTCCTGATTGTGGGCATTCAGTCTATTTTGAAGCACCTGAAGTTTTTAATAGTATTGTTGACGATTTTTTACATGAACAGTTTGGAGATGAATAGTGCGTCAGTTAAATGTTTTTTTCGATGTAGATAACACTCTGATTATGTGGGATGGGAAACTACGTAACCATGCCAAAGAAGTTTTTGAACAACTTCAAGCAGATGGACATAAAATATTTGTCTGGTCAGGTGTAGGTATTCGGCGATGGGATATGCGTCGTCATAAGTTAGATGAATATGTTGAAGATTATTTCTTAAAACCCCTCCAAGACCATCATGAGGGATTAAAAACTTTTGATGTCCACACATTTCCTGATTTTGTCATTGATGACCATAAGAGTGTTGTAGATGCCTTTGAGGGGTACCACATCTCTGATATGGCAGATCCAGATGATAGGGAGTTACTTGATGTTCTCGAAGCTATAAATAAAATGGCTTCTGAAAATGAGTAGCGATTTTAATCCCATTCTACTGCATTAAGAAGATTTGCGATTCTCCCTCTTTCTAACATCGATGCAGCTGAGGCATTGATTTCTACTGCATCTTCTGATTCAGCATAAGCACTTAAAGCTATTCTCGTTCTGGAATCATCTTTAAGCCTGAGTAAAGGCTCTATAATTGTCCATCGTGAACAACCATCTCTTCTTGCAGTATCTCCACTTACGAATACTGCCCAATCCATAGCACGTTCACGAACATCATAATGTGATATTAAACGGTAGTCTGTATCCCAAATTTCTGGATTGTTGAAACATTCAGCATCCCAGCTGACCGGGAGAGGCTTATCTGAGGCACTACTAGGGTCTAGTGCAATTAACCAAAGACTACACGCACGTGCTAGAGGTGAAGCTATAACTGCATTACCTTTTGGTGCCCAACAAAACGCATACGTATCTGCCATTGATCTAATGACACGTTCATCAACATGTAATCCAGCAGCAATTAAAGTTCTTGTTATGAGAATATTCGCAATTAATTTAGTATTGAGTTCATCTGTTGGAGTTTTTTCTCCTGTAGGTAGGAGGATGGGTGCCAAATTATCACTTTGTGATGAAGGTGAAAAAGTCGTTCGTAACCCACATTCATAACCTAAGGCACCTTTATTGCCTAAAGTTTGCAGTAAAATATCTAGCGTAGTGGGATCTGAAACATAACCTGAATCTCGCGCTTCAGGCCATAAGCGTAATGCTAATTCAATGGTTTCTGTATCTTTCACTTGAAAATTTTCTCAATGGTCCTACTTCATGTCAACGCCTGCACTACAATGAAGTGATGAAAAGATTCCGCTATAGAAATGTATTAATATTCATAGTTCTCACATTTGCAATTATGGCAGTAGTACTTGATCGTTCGCAAAAAATTTCCGTTAGTGAAGAAAATATTAATATAACTCAACTACCTGCACTAGAATTTGTTACGGCAACCAAAGTTCCTGATGTAATTTCGTCGTCCTCAGTCAATCTTTATAAAGTTACTTCTACATATTCAATTCCTACCTCTGAACTCCCAACGATTGAGTTTTATAAAAAAAATGGCGAACGTATTTCTCTACGTGTTGAAGTACCCGGGCGTGAAGAATATTCAATTGGTTTGTCAGGGCGTAATGCACTAGAAGGCAGAGGGATGTTATTCAAATTTCCTGATCTTGTGTTACAGCCTTTTTGGATGAAAGATACCTTTGTTGAGCTCTCAATAGCATTTATAGATGCAAATGGGAAAATTTTGCAAATTGAACAGATGCAACCAAAATCAGAGAAATTAATTGTACCCACAGCATTGTATAAGTATGCTGTTGAGGTGCCTGTTCATTGGTATGCTGATAGAGGTATTGCAGTTGGTGATAAGGTATATTTAGGACCTATTTTTTCCGAAAATTTTACACAATAGGTTTAGTTTGTATCAATATTAGGGGGATGTATGACAGACATAACAATTAAACACAATAATACTGAGGTATCGGGATATTTGTCTGAACCAGAAGAAACACCAAAAGCTGGTCTTATTGTTATTCAAGAATGGTGGGGTCTCACAGAAGACATTAAAGAAATTGCTGATCGGTATGCTGCAGAAGGATATTTAGCATTTGCTCCAGATTTATATCATGGTGAAATTGCGACTGAACCAGATGAGGCTCGAAAATTAGCTATGTCAATGGAAAGAGATTTAGCAGCGCAAGAAATTGATGGAGCTATCGCCTGGCTTCGTGATGAGCATAATGTGTCTAAAGCAGGTTGTGTTGGTTATTGTATGGGCGGAGGACTAACGTTAGCTGCTGCTATTCGTCCCGGCTCTGGAGTTGATGCAGTGCATGTTTATTATGGTGGTGGTATGCCATCAGCGGAACAAATTGCCACTATTACGGTTCCCGTTTTAGGTTCGTATGGATCAGAAGATGGTGGTATTCCTGTTGAGCAAGTCGACATGTTACGTGCAACACTGGAAGAAAATAATATCCCTAACGATATTACTGTCTATCAAGGTGCCCAACACTCCTTTTTTAATGACACTCGACCTGCATATCATGAACAGGCAGCTATGGATTCATGGGTCAAATCTGTTAATTGGTTTGAAAATTATTTGAGCTAATTTACAGTATTTAATACCACTCTTTGGTGACTATGTATGAAGCATGCTTTGCTAATGTGAGTAGTATTTGCTTATCGTTTTCGTTGAATTTTTCTCCATTTGATCTATCGGTGACGTATAGAGCACCGCGAACCTCTTTATTGCTCCAAATGGCTACGCCTAATAGCCGTTCCATTTCAGGATGATTAGGCGGGAATCCAAAGGCTTTAGCATGTTCCGACACATTATCAAATTGAACAGGCATACCATCTAATCGTAAAGATCCTAAGGGACCATGTCCCTGTGGTGCGGTTTTCAAGTGGCGTAAAGTGACTTCATCCAGACCAGATACAAAGAATCCTTCGGTATCGTTATTTGTGTCGGTAATGGCGAGTGCACAGTATGCCGCATCTGTTAGAGTACGAGCCAAGTCTGCAACGACTTGTAAAGATTCATCAGGGCGCGGCTTTGCAGGTAATTCACTTAGTTTTTGAGCTAATGCCTTTAGAGCTATTACTTCAGGATCTATATTTTTTGCTAATTGAGTATCTTTTGTCGTCATCATTTTCTCCAAAAAACTTAATCAAGTTTCGGGATTTCTGTCTTTATCATTAGATAAATAACAAGAATAAGCAACCAAATAGATGAAGCACCTATTGCTATCTGCGGTCCTACCCATGCGGCAATGATTCCTATTAAAAAAGTTGCAAACATGCTGATGCCAAAAGATACATAGAATAATGACATTACGCGCCCACGATATTCGGCTTCGCTATAGGATTGTATAAGCACATTGCCTAATGACATTCTTCCAATTTGACTTAAACCTACAACTATTAATATTCCTGCTGTCATGAAATAATTTGTCGAAAGAGAGAAAAGTAGAAGTGAAATACTTAATAATAAGCCACTGTAAAGCATCATACGACCACGTTTTTTTGTACCCATTGATGCTATAAAAAGTGAACCGAAAATAGAGCCTATGCCTTGGAGGCTCATTAAAAAGCCTAGTCCACTTTTACCTACTCCTAATATTTCATCAACTATGCCAGGTAGCAATATCTGGTAAGGCATAGAACCGCTTACTATTAGTAAGTTTGTGATGAGTAAAACTCTTACAGTAGAGTTATTTTTCACATAGCGCATTCCATCTTTTAATTCTAGAAGTGCATTATGGACAGTACGTTTTTGCTCATTTTCGCGAGGTGATTTAGGAACAGGAATCATTAATACTGAAGCGAATAGATAAAAAGATCCCATGACTATATAGATATATTCTGCACCACCGATACCTTCTTCAGGATTAATGATTGCTAGGATTGATCCTGCAAGAGCTGGCATTATTAGTCGATTGATATTTAGTCCTACCATGCTCAGTCCTAGTGCATTGGTTAAACGTTCTAAGCCCACTACTTCTGGTGTCAGTGCTTGACGAGAAGGTTGCTGTAGTGCCATTACTGCACCTTGTACAAATGCTGCTGCTAGTAAATGTTGCACTACAATCAAATCGGAAATGATCCAAAAAGCTATTAGAAATGCATTAAGTGAATTTACAATTTGACCAGCCTGGACAACATATTTTTTTTGGACAGAGTCTGCTAACACCCCTCCGAACATTGACAGCGCTAACATTGGAAAGCCTTGTGCGATAGAGAGTGCACCTAAATAGGCATATGAATCGGTTAATTGAAAAACTAAATAGCCTCTAATAAACATTTGGATATTCATTGCAGCGAAGCTCGACATTAGTGCTGTAACAAACCATCGATAACCAGGGACACGAAGAGAATCTAAAGTTTTCCAGATCCCTACAGGCGGAACATGTTGATTTTCTTTATATTTTGTTTTTGATGCAGGGAAAGGGCTAATGGCTACTTCTGGGTCGGTAAGATTCTCTGGCTTAACTTTTTGTGAAGAATCATGTTTCATATATCAAAATTTTCGTAGCAATCTTATGAGATCAGCGCTTGTCATCAGAAAGCGTAACAGCGTTTATTTCTAGGAACGAACTAAATTATTTGATTCTAGATAATCTTTAGCTAAATTTAGCCTTAAAATATCGGATGCTCCTTCAGCGAAGCGCAATGACCTAATATCACGATAAGTACGTTCTAAAGGGTGTCCTTCGATGAGTGAATTTCCTCCACAGAGATCGATTGCACGATCAATAATCAAACCTACCTGTTCAGTACAAAAAACTTTAGCGGTGAGAACTTCATTTGCTGAAGAAACATTGTTTGTATTAGCAATTCTTGCAGTTCGATAGAGGATACTTCGCATGGCATAGACTTGAATTAACATATCTGCAATTCGTAATCTCACACCCTCTCGATCGCTTAAAGGTGTTCCACTACGATGTGGTTGTTTTATATGTTCGGCTGTAAAGTGTGTTGCCCAACTCGCTAAACCAGTTGATTTTGCAGCAATAGCCATACGTACATTACTTATATTGCGTAAAGCCCTTGGCATTCCTTCACCAATTTCTCCAACAATATGCCAATCAGGAACTTTCACAGAATCTAAAATGATCGAAATATGACTACTGCCATCTAAGCTCCGAAATTCACGTTCAATTGATATTCCTTTGGAATCTTTATCAATGAGAACTATTGCAGTGCCGCTAGTTCCAGATTTCGACTCAATGTTTACTAAAGTTGAAAAGAAGTCAGCATTACTTCCACCGCTTACAAATGATTTCTGTCCTGTGATGGTAAGTTCTTGATTCTCTAAAGATGCCCAAGTTGGTTTGCCATTAGGTATTGTTCTTGGCTCGGTAAAGGCAAAAGCTCCTCTTTTTTCTCCTTTCATTAGGGGTAATAGATAATATTCACGCAGTTTCCCTTCAACTGAGGCTAAAATTCCAGGTTGAGGGCCAAATATATAATTCCCTATTCTCAAGTTTGCTTGACCTAAGGTTTCTCGGATCACGGTCATTTCAAGTATGTTAGCTTCGCTACCTCCAAATTCAGAAGGTTGCGTTAAACTCCAGATTCCATTTTCGATGGAGCGGGTTCTTACTTCATTTAATATGCTATTTGGGATCGATTGGCTAAGATCTGGATCTAGATTAGATTCGATATCTACGAGCACATCATCAATAAATGATTGCATTTTTTTTTGTAAATTTTGTAAATTTGTTGGAAGTAATTCAGGCATTATTTTCCTAACTTAATTTTTTATGCGTTGGTGAGGATATTTTATGCATTATTCGTTTTACTATCGTTTGCGGTGACTCATTAGTTTTTACCACCATTTTTGGCCCCTCTTTTTCAGAAATAGGGGTGAATTGTTCTACTTGTTTAAGATATACCTCTGAAGTGGCATCTGAGACAGCTAATGGATCAAAGTTTCTAGATGCGATACGACTAAGTGCCTCTGTTTCTGAAATTTGCAGATCGATGATCAAAGTTTCATAGTTATATTTTTTAGCAATATCTAATACTTTTTTTCTATCCAGCATGTTGTGATGTGTGGCATCTAGTACTACAGAATATCCTTTTTGAATATATTGCTCTGCACTTTCTCGCATTTTTGTGTATGTTTGTTGCGACATTTTCGTAGTATAAATTTCATTGCTTTGTTGTTTTGAGATCTTATTATGCAAGGGAATTCCTGCAATTTTTTTTCTAATTATATCTGATGATAGGTATGCTGCACCTATACGTGCAGACAACTGAGATCCTATTGTAGATTTTCCAGTACCAGACAACCCGCAAATCAAGATAAGAAAAGAGTCTGTTCTTTCATGAATTAATTTTGATGCGAGTGTGAAGTAGGTTGCTGCTGATTCTTTTTTTTCTAATTTTTGTTCACGAGGTATACCTATTTGATTAGACTCTATTGATTCAACTTTTCCTCGAACAAAAGCTCGGAATGCACGATGTAATGGTTGTAGTATGGGTAAAGTTTCATCGCCAGATGCAGCTATGTACCGCCCTACAATCTCATCCCCTACCTCGGGAAATCCTCTAGCTTCTAAATCCATAGCGGTGAATGCAATATCATAACCTTTATCAAGAATTCGAAAATGAAACCAATCATTAAATTCTATGCAATCTACAATTATAATTTTTTGTTCCAGTAAATAGATGTGCATGGAATGTAGATCACCATGACCTTCGACAATATGCCCTCCAAGTGCCCGATCGTTTAGCAGGTCTGTATCTTGCTCTAATAATTTAGTGATTGTCAAAGAAAAATCTTTAGCATCGTTAGCATTCCAAGTTGAACCAATAAATTTTGATGCCTCTTGGCGTTCTCTATCCCACCAAATTTGCACAGCAGATGCTCCCGCAAATTCGGTAGTTGATTCTTGCAAACTATTTTTCGAGTGGAAGTCTAATATAAGCTCAGCAAATTTTTGTGGAAATTGTTCAGGCATTACGTTATTTGCCAATATATTTGCCAAGATAGCTTTGCTCGGTAGTAATTGCATTTCTACTGCATACTCAATGAGAACAAAATTTTCAGGGATATTCGCATTGAAAATTTTATATTCACCAGATTGTGATTGAGCAATCATAACGATATTTATATATACATCAGGAGCTAATCTTCTGTTCAGATCTACTTCTCGAATGCAATTATTATGGCGTTGATCTAAATCAAGTTGGTTTATAAAACCAAAATCAACTGGCTTTTTCGTTTTATAAACTCTGTCACCTGCGAGAAACACGTATGAAATATGTGTTTGTATCAATTGGATTTGGTTAACTTCGAATGTATAAATATCTGGATTCAGTAATGCATAGACGTAATCAGGTAGAGTCTGGTCAGAATTAGAATTATCTTTAGAATGTGATGTTGAAGACATTATTCTAAGACATTAAGAAGGTAGAGTGAGTCGGTCAAGTGTGATAGTCGAATTGCTATCACATCTGATGACGGAAGAGGTTAAACCATGTCAGAGCCATGGCAGCATTATTTTCATTCCCAACGACTAAAATTAAGTTACTGGACGTGGGGAAACCCCTCTAATCCACCATTAATTCTTGTTCATGGTGGACTAGATCACTCTAGAGCTTGGGATGATTTGGCGGATAGTTTAGAAAAAGATTTTTTTGTTGTTGCGTGCGATTTGCGCGGTCATGGTGATTCAGATCATGCTGTTGGTAGTCATTATGGGATTCTTGATCATGTACTTGATTTGATCACTTTGATTGATTTACTCGGTGGATCTGCATTTGTTGTCAGCCATTCTTTTGGGGGTTCGATTAGTCTGTTAGCAGCGGGTTTATTCCCTGATCGATTTAAGGGAATAATATCTATTGAAGGTGCAGGCCCTTGGATAAGAGATGAAGATCATGTTTTGCCACAACGTATTCGACAATGGGCAGAGCGTACAAAAAAAATTGAGAGCCAAGATTATAGAATATACCCAAGTCTTGAAGCTGCTCGAGATCGTATACAAGAAGTTCATCCAAATTTTTCACAATCTTTGTCTACGCATTTGGCGCAGTGGGGAACAAATGCGATCGACGGTGGATATGTTTGGAAATTTGACCCATGGATTAATACTCGACACATGATGTTTTGTTTACGTTTAGAGGAAGTCGAAAAAATTTGGTCAGAGATTGCCTGTCCTGTATTGCATTTATGTGGAGACCAATCAACTTTTGATTCAGATAAAGTTAATGGACGTGCTGTTGATGATTATTTTAATCAGTCGCAAACTATAACTATTCATGATGCAGGACACTGGTTGCACCACGATCAGTTAGGACAAACATCGTCTGCAATTAAGAATTTTTTATCGGATCTTAATTAGTAAAAAGTTAGATGTTCTTGGGTGATCGTTTGTTCAAATTGTTCAGAGATTTGCATAAATCGCTCAAAATCCCATTCACTTACAAAAGTAATTGCCTTTCCATTACGACCGGCACGTCCTGTACGACCAATGCGGTGAACGTATTCCTCTGCATTCTGAGGTAAGTCAAAATTAACAACATGCGTAATCTCAGGTATATCAATACCTCTTGCTGCAACATTAGTGGCAATTAGTATATCTAAATTTCCTTTTCGGAAGCGGTTGACTACTTGGTCACGTTTTTTCTGGTCCATATCTCCATGAAGAGCACCAACTTTAATTGAATTCTGATTAAGTTGATCTGCAACATCATCCACTCCGCGTCTCATATTACAAAATACCAAAGTTCTTCCACGCAGTTCACTTTCTATTAATTCGAGTAGCCCATTAATCTTATCGCGCTCAGCAACTTCAAAATAAACCTGAGTAATACTTTCGACTGTACTTAATTCAGAGTCTACTTTTATTGTCACAGCGTCTGACATAAATTGCCAAACTAGTCTACGAATTTGCGTTGGCATAGTTGCAGAAAAAAGAATAGTCTGTCTGCTTTTTGGAGTTCGTCCAAGGATTTTTCTAATATCTGGTAAAAAACCAATATCAAGCATTTGGTCAGCTTCATCTAGTACTGCATATTTAACTTTTTTTAGAGTCAATGTATTTCGCTGTAGGTGGTCGATAATACGCCCAGGTGTTCCCACAATTATTTGAGTTGGTTGATCTAAATTTCTTAAGTCATCTTTGACCGAATGGCCCCCTAGTAATCCAACCGCACGTATTTTTCGAGAATCACCAAGGGATGTAACCACTTCTAGTACTTGCTGTGCTAATTCTCGAGTGGGTACAAGTACAATAGCTTGCACCGCGTTTATTTCAGGATCTATTGATTGCATCATGGGCAAGGAAAAAGCAAGAGTTTTTCCACTTCCTGTCTGTGCTAGCCCAACTGTATCGTGGCCAGAAATCAGTTCAGGTATTGATTTTTCCTGAATGGGAGTAGGATTTTTGAACCCTAAATTTTTGAGTGATTTGAGTGATTTTTCATCTAATCCAAGGTCTTCAAAACTATGTGTTGAAATTAGCTCAGTTTCCTCATTAATTTCTATTGGACTAGTGGGGTCAGGCTCTTTTGTATTTTCCGAGAGTGGTTCTCTTTTTGTTTGTGTTCTAGTTTTCCTGTTAGTTTCTATATGTTTTGCACTCTCATTTTGCTGCAGAGTTGTATGATAATCACCAGTGACGGGTAGCCCACCTAGCGAACGCGCACCACCAACAATTACTCTCTCAGTTGATTTTAATCCTATAGGGCGATTTCTTTTGCTAGGGAGGATATTTCCTGCACCACCGTCTTCAACGGAACGGAACGCCACATCTTCAGGAAGAGGGACTTCTAGTGTTTTTCGCCTAGGATTAAATTGTCCCCAACGTCTTTGCGATTGTCGACGGCGTTCATTTAATAATTCTTTTTTGCCATCATTATCTGCAACACTTCCCCATGCATAACTTTCCTTACGGTCCTTGGGAGACGCATTCTGTTTATGTTCACTTTGAGGTCTGTTTGATTCGGTCGATGATGAATTTCTACGTGTAGGTCTCTTAGTATTTTTTACTTTATTTCTAATCGCAGTTTGCTGAGGTTTAGAATTGTTTTGCTTATTATTTTTTCCTTTTTGTGTTTGTTTTCGATTATTTTTCGAGTTTCTTTGTTTTGTTTGTGTTTTTGATTGGGTATTTTCTCCAACCAGGCGTTTTAAAAAGCCGGAAAGCGGCGACATGTATTAGTTCATCTCCAATGTGTATGATAATTAAAATGTCAGTACAGGAATTTGTCCAAGAACCTGACATCACAAAATATTGATCTTAAGCATAGGCTAGTAATGTGTTTTGGGTCTAGTGTAAATTTTAATTGTGTTTATTAATGTTTTGATTTAGGAGTAAGTTCTGAACTCATCTATCCCAGAACGTAAGCCCACTGAAATTAAACCTTACTTATTTGGTCGGTTAGGTGGTCGCGAAAAAATTAATGATGTTGTAGAACATTTTTATAGACTTGTTCAAAGTGATGAAGAACTTCGTTCATTATTTCCATCAGATTTAAGTGAGGGTAAAGAAAAGCAAAAACTTTTTATTGAACAATGGTTAGGTGGTGAATCACGTTATAGTGATTTCTACGGGCACCCTCGATTACGTCGAAGACATTTCCCTTTTGTGATTACTGGAAAACTTGCGGGTTTATGGTTGCGTCACATGATTGAGGCATTTCGTTATTGTGGAATTGAAGAGCCGGAATTAGCAGAAGTGATTGCAATTTTTGGACCTATGGCAAAGCATATGGTGAACGCAGATGACGATGTCCCTAGAGAACCTCTGGAGGATACATGGTTGCATTAGGGAGATTTTGGTTTAGTCGCTACTAATAGAGTGATAGTTCTGAACATCAAGGATCTAACAACATTGATATTGAATCCAGCCCTATCTAAACGCACACAAAGTTCCTCTTTCGTTTCAAATTGGTCTACTGAAACAGGTAAATATTCATAAGCAGTATTATGTCGAGATATTATCTTTCCTATAAAAGGGACGATATGGTTAAAGTGCATTCGTATAATAGGACTGAATAGACTCGGCTGCATTTTTGTAATCTCTAGTATAGCAATTTTTCCTCCGGGTTTTAGTATTCGCCATGCTTCATGAAATGCAGCATCCATATCAGGAATATTTCGAATTACAAAAGCAGAGCACCATACGTCTACAGAGTCGTTCGCAATTGGCAATGAAGTCGCATCACCTACGGTTGCTGTAAACTTGTCTTTTGCAGAGAATTTTTTAGCTTTATCCAACGCTATAGGCAACATGGGGCGTGCAAAATCAATTCCAATTGCATGTGAGGCGGATTGCCTTAAACAAGCGAAGCTGAGATCGCCTGTACCACAACCTACGTCTACTACAATATCACCAGGGGTAACTAATTCTTCGGCAGCTAAACGTCGCCAAAAATGATGGCGTCCGCCTGTCATGATTGAATTCATAAAATCATAGCGATTTGCTATAGAACCAAACATATTTTTTACATAATCCGCACGATTTGCAGAAGGTGTAAAAGCTTCTTTTGCTGACGGATGTTCTTTTTTCATTGAAAATACTTTACCTAGGCTTTTCAGTCTGGACTACATAAACATTTTGTTATTAATGAATATATAATCTAAATACGTTCTCTCTGAGTTGTTTTGAATCATGTTAGAATGAATTTGTCTCCCCGTCTGGTGGTAATATGACACTTCGCTTGCTCCCATGGCAATCAGATTACGGATCTTCTTTGTCCAATGATATGGATGAAAATGAACGTCCTGTTGGGCCTGTGGATGTTACAGTCGAACAGGCAAATTGGGATGTCATAACTGTTGTAAATTCAACAAAAATTCCTGCACAGATAATAGATGGTGTACGTCGTGCAGAAGTACATGTAATACAAGAAGACACTGTTGAAGGAGCCATATTTGGCTTGTTTGGATCACTTGCCGTAGGTGCTGTGCTGTGTGAAGAACGAGCTCAAATTCTTGAAGATACTCTACGTGTTGAAAGATTATATTTGCATTCTGGAAAATCTTTACCTTCTATCACAATTGGTGAAGGCAGATTCTCTATGGAATTCAAATCTCAGCGTGTACCAGATGCAACGAACGCAACGAATTCGTTATATAGTCTCCAGCAGCGTATGTTGGATGCAGAAACTCACTTAGCTTCAGAACTTTCGCGCGATGATTCAAAAATTACCTTTGTTGATGGTCCTCTCAGGTCTCTCAAATCACCTGGGCAAAGAATTATTGGCTACATTAAGCGTATCTCCCAATGGTATATCAACGAAGAGCAAAGAAAATTGTTGTATCAATTAGGCATCAATCAACGTACTCCCTTATTCCATATTCCTTCCAATACGGAAATCAATAATTCTCAATCAAGTGGACGGTATTCTTGGTTTTTACGGTTACGTGAACTAGGGAAAGCATATCATCCTTTAGGTGGTGTAATGCGGTTGGAAACGAATGGATCTGTATCAATTGAGCAAGCAAAAGTTTTGGCAGATGAATCAGTTCAAGTGCTACCGAGACTTTCTTCTATGCCTGGACAAGATCCGCGGGCACCCCATAATTTTGTTCCTGTAGGTCAATTAGAAAAAGTTTTAACACATCGACTTGGTGATCCTTTGTGGTTAAATCGCCAAATATCAACTTTTGTGGGTCGGCAAGGTAATCAAATTTGATTGGAGATAAAAAAATTGACTAGTTATGACGGTAGTGAAGAAAAATTTAAAGGCTATGTTTTAGGGACTGAACAAGACTCAGCAAAACCGTTAGAGTTCTCAGTGTTCGTTGCTCCAGGCCAGTATTTACAACTTGACGATGTCGTACACGTTGCTACAAGTCTACCTAATGGAGGGACGCCTATAGATATTTACGGCGTTGTTGATGAAGTTATTGCCAAGCACGAAGGTGTTCAACTAACGTCAGATGTTGCATTAGTTAATGAAGGCATATTACCGGCCAATTCAGTCGTATCAGCACATGTTTCAGTCACTCGTGTCGAGCCGGAGATTTATATACCACCAACACCAGGTGATATCGTTAATATTGCCACTGTGGATAAAACAAATGGGGATAAAGATCACCGTGAGATTGCACTATTCTTCGACAATATGCAGAAAAAAATACCTTTAGGTTATTCTCGTGATGACGAGGTGATCTACGGCAATCTTGACTTCCTCACTGGTATAAGTGGTGCACATGTTAATATTTCTGGCATTTCTGGTGTAGCAACAAAAACTTCTTATGCAACCTACCTACTCTATGCATTATTTAGCGGCAAATTATTAGAACATAATAGTAAGTCTTACATTTTTAATGTTAAGGACGAGAGTTTACTTTGGCTTGATCGTAGAAATCTTAAAATGGATAGCGATATTAAGGACAAATATGCGATATTAGGTATTGCTGCACCTGGTGCATTTGCGCAAGTTGACTTTTTTTCTCCCGTACGGAAAAAGGGAGATGTTTCTTCATCTGCATCAAAAACTACTACTGCATTTCATTGGTCAATAAAAGAATTTTGCGACGAAAGATACTTAAGATTTTTATTTTCTGAAGCTGATACTGATCAAACTCAAATCCATTTACTTATTGATTCTGTTTCAAACCATTTAGCATCAGCAGTAAGGAAAGGAGGTGCAAGTGTATCAATTAATGGCAAAGGTATAAAAACTTTTGATGCTCTAGTCCAAGAAATTGCTTCAGAATTGGATGATGATAATAGTAATTGGAAAGGACGGGGTAGTGCAGCAGCATCTCAAGGAACAATCAATGCTTTTATGCGTAGATTAAATAGCATTAAAGAGGATGTTTATTTTATTCGTGATCCAGAAGAGGCTGAGACTCAAAGTGGGATAAGACCTAGTAAACAAGTCAACGTTATTAACCTGCATAGCTTAAGGGATCGTGCCCAGAGATTTGTTGTTGGGGTGCTACTGGATAAACTAATAAAAGATCGCGAAAAAGGTGCAGATAGATCGCCGTTTTTTTTGGTAGTTGACGAATTAAATAAATATGCCCCTCGTGAGGGAACAAGTCCGATAAAGGAAATTTTGATCGATATTGCTGAACGTGGACGTTCTCTTGGAATTATTCTTATTGGCGCACAGCAGACCGCAAGTGAAGTGGAGCCACGTGTAGTGGGGAATGCAGCATTCAGGGTTGTAGGTCGTTTAGATGGTGCCGAAGTAGAAAGAAATGAGTATAGATTTTTGAGGAACTCTTCGTTAAAGCAAAGAGCTACACAATTAAAGCCTGGTTCAATGTTGATCCAGCAACCAGAAGTCCCTGTACCTTTATTAGTCCAATTCCCCATGCCTTCTTGGGCAACTCGTCAAGAGGAAGCTGGAAAAGCTGAAGATGCAGATAAAGATGCACAAAAAACTCAAGAAAAACTAGATAAGATACTATGACAGGATGATTTATAAACATATTTTTGGAAGTGGTATTTGATGCGTTTTTTACATACTGCTGATTGGCATCTTGGTAGACAAATACGTGGACGAAGTCGTGTTTCAGAATTTGAAACTGTACTGACAGAGATTAAAGATATTGCTGTCTCTGAAGATGTTGATGTAGTTCTTGTTGCCGGTGATATTTGGGATACAAATTCCCCTTCTCCAGAATCAGATCGATTGTTATTTAGTGCTTTGAGGGAATTTGTTGCTCATGAAATCGAGGTAGTACTTATAGCAGGTAATCACGATAGCGCGCATAAACTTGATGCAATTGGTAAATTAAGTGAACTACTTAATGTGCATACACAAGCTTACGTTAAGGGATATGACAAGGGCGGTATTATTAGGATCACGCGTGATAATGTTCAGGCGGAAATTGCCGCTATTCCGTGGATACCTGATGGAAAGGCATTAGACGCGATTGACGTTATCTCTGATGCAGTAAAAAATCGAGGTATATATCAAGATTTTGTCGAAGGAATTTATAAAAATGTCGTAAAGGGATATACGTCTAATTCGATACATTTACTGATGGGTCATGTATTTGTCGATGGGGCATTACTAGCAGATATTGAAGGTTCAGAGCGCCGATTGCATATAGATGTGGCATACGGAGTAGATAAAGCACGTCTACCGCAAGAACCTCAATATTTAGCTTTAGGGCATATTCACCATCCACAAGAAATTAAGGGATTACCAAATAGTGCTGCGGCATATGCTGGTTCTATATTGCAATTGGATTTTGGTGAACGTGGACAACAAAAAGTAGTACGTATAATCGATTTAGAACCTGGTCTGCCTGCAGTACATAAGGATATTCATTTAACTTCAGGTAAGCCATTAGTCGTATTAAAAGGAACCCCTGAAGAAGTTTTGGCTAAATCAGAAAAGAACGAAAATAAAAATGCATATATACGTGCGGAATTAGCAGTGGATGCTCCAGAACCTGGGATGGCTCAAAAAATGAGAGATAGTGCAGCCGGGATAGTCGACATACGTCTTGATTATGATCGAATTGAAGAAAATATTTCAACTGTTTCACTACAAGACTTGAAGCCTGAAGAGCTTTTTGTGCGCTATTACCAGGAACAGCATGGAACAATTCCCTCTGATCAATTATTAGCCTTATTTCGAGAGATATTGGGTGAGGTGGTAAGTACTGAATGAAACCACTTCGATTAGAAATACAAGGATTTACAGTATTTCGCGAGAAAACATCTGTGAATTTTGAAGGGCGTAGCTTATTTGCCATTACTGGTTCAATCGGTGCAGGTAAATCATCCTTATTAGACGCTATGATGTGGGCACTTTACGGTAATGTTCCTCGCGTCGGAGCAGCAACTCAGCAATTGACTTCACATGGGCTGAAATCAATGTATGTACTTTTCGAATTTATTGTCCGAGGAGATATTTATAGGGTTGTAAGAAGAACTCCATCAACCAATTCGACTAGATTAGAGAAACAGACATCTGATGGTGGTTGGGATTTAGTAGCAGATCGTTCGCGTGATGTCACTACGAATATTTCAGAGCTTCTCGCCATGGATTTTCAAACTTTTACACGAACTGTCATTCTACCGCAAGGCCAATTTGACGCCTTTTTAAAGAGTGATACAAAGGCCAGACGTGACATTTTAGTAAAATTACTAGGTCTAAGTATGTATGAAAAAGCTCGGACTATTGCGAATAAACGTGCCGATCAGGCACAGGATCGGGCACGAACAATAGAGACTCAGCTCGAACAACTTGAACTTGCTTCCCCTGATGATATTAAGAAAATTAAGGACGAATTGAATGAAACGATACAAATTGCAGAGGAACTTAAACAAAGGCGACAGACTTTAAGTGATCTAGGAGAAACGTTTAGAGATACTCGTGAGAAAGAAAATATCTTGAATAGAGCGGTGGTAAATTGCAGTGATGCAGAAAAAATTTTTAGTGAGACTCAATCTAATCTTGAAATGACATTAAAGTCGCTTTCTGAGTTCGAAGATTTCCTTCAATCCATAATGCAAAAAATAATTAAGCATCAATATAGTTCAGATAAGCATAACGATTTAAAAGTACAACTTGAAACTATCGAAAAGCGTCAGTCTTTGGAAACACAGCTAAATGAAAAACGGCAACAATTACAAAGTTTGTATGAGAAACAACAAGACCTCAAAAACAACATTGCTATATCTGAAGATTATTTGAAAAAAAATCAAAATAGTATTGAGTTGAAGCGAAAAGGCTTACAGCAAGACAATAATTTAGTTGGTTCAATTAATTTCGATAATCCTGTTGAAGAGATAAACCAGCAGTTACAAAAAGTGCAACGAGATATTCAAGAACAAAAAAGACAACTTACAGATTATTTTATTGAGGAAAAACAATTATCTGAAGAAGTTACAAATCAAAAACAAAATGTTAAGAATGCACAAAACGAACATGATCTTCTTTTGTCTGAACAAAAAGATCTCGAAGAAAAACGAATTAAAAAACAAACTGAATATGCACAAAAACAAAAAGAGAATGTCATTGCTGGTTTATTAAGTGAAATAGAAGAGGGTGATTTGTGCCCTGTATGTGGGCAAGAAATGTCGATCGTGCAAGAGAACCTTGAAAAAGAGTCATTACATAATCTGCACGAAGGACTTGAGGAAATTAATACTAAAAATGAAAGTTTACAAAAGCAATTATCACGATCAATTAGCGTATTAAGTGTGGCAGGAAATCAACTTGAAACGGCGACGGTTAACCTTCAAATGGTGCAAAGTAAATTAGATTCAACTAAGGAGCACTTAGGTACATTTGGAACAAGTGTAAATCAAATTGATGAAATGTTAATTTTTTTGGAAGAATTGACCGTGAATATTGGAGAAATCTCTAATTTAGAGAAGGAGAGCAGAAATTATGAAATTGAATTAGAAAAATTCAATTTACAACTTTCTGCTGAGACAGGGTTTTCAGTGATTGAAGAACAAATTAATGATTTGCTCCGACAAATTGATGCTATCGTTACAAATCCAATAAATATCTCAGAAAGTGAGCTGAAAAAGGCAATTGATGAATATGATCAACTATTCACTGAGTATGAAAAACTTACCTCGGATGTTTCATTGTACGAGCTCAAGATCAATGAAAATAAAGTTAAGGCCGATACGTTAAATAATGAAGTCAAAAGGCACGAGAAAATTGTTCAAGCTGCTGAAAATGTTGTTCTAAAAGCAGAGCAAGAATTTAACGTTCTAAATGAAGATTTAAAACAGCAATGGATTGTTGCAATTGAACATGAAGTACCGGATTTTGAAAAATTAAGACGCATTATGCAAGCTCACCAGCATGAAGAGAATGAAAAAAATGCTTTAGTTGGATCATTTGAAACTCAATTGCAACAAGCACAAAATCAACGCGAATCCGCTATTCGAATGCATCAAGAAATTGCGGATAATAAAATAAAAGGAGATCTACATAAAACTCTTGCTACTGAATTGCAAAGTTCAAAGTTTATTGAGTTCGTTCAGCAAGAAGCAATGAACTCATTGGCCTCCGACACTTCATCATGGCTTGATAGATTCACAAATGGTCGATATGAATTGACTGTAGAATCCGGTGATTTTTCTGTTATTGATCGGTTAAATGGTGATGAGAAACGTTCAGTAAAAACTTTATCAGGTGGTGAAAGTTTTCTTACAAGTTTGGCATTGGCACTCTCTCTTTCTGAGCATTTACCTGAATTATCTGGGCTTGGTGGTGGCATGTCACTTGAATCGTTATTTTTGGATGAAGGGTTTGGGACTCTTGATGTTGAATCTTTAGATCTTGCTGTACAAGGGTTGGAAACATTGGCTGGAGGTTCTAGGCTGGTTGGAGTGATCTCACATGTTGGAGAGTTGGGAGAACGTATTCCTGATCGGATTGAAGTAATTAAAAATGGCAATCTAAGTTATATATCTGAATAAATACAAATTTGGATCACAACGTTACAATGGGAAAATGAAAGAAGAAACATTCGATGCTACATCTGAAGCATTTCGTGAAGCGAAAATTGCAGTTAGTGAGTTGCCAAAAAAACGCGACCAACTTTTACCTGCACTGGAAATTTTTCAACACAAATTACATTGGTTACCTGAAGCTTCAATAGAGTATGTTGCGAATTATCTAATGCTTCCCTTTTCTGAAGTCTATGCAATTGCTACCGGTTACTCTGAGCTAAATCTTTTAAAACCAAACCCTTTTAAATGGCATGTATGTATGGGTGTGGCTTGTGATCTTGCTGGTGCATCAGAGTTAATAACTTGTGTTGATAATGTTGAACAAATTGATTGCCAATTTTTATGTGCTTTAGCACCTGTTGTAGTTGATCAGCATGAACAACTCTATGGTCGTGTAACTACAGATAATTTCCAAGAATGGGTGAAAAAATGAACGCACTACATCCACTGGCTAGATTAAGAACAAAGTATGTTGCTCCCCCTATCTCTCGTATTTTGATACATCGAGGTACTGCTGGAGATGCAGTAGGCGTTTCTGAATATGGTGATCGTATTCGAGGAATACTTGCGGAAAAGGCCCATCTTGTTGTTGACGTCTGTTCAGACGGAGCAAATTGGGCTGCTCCATCTGCGACTGTAGCTCAAGGGACTTTTATGCGCAGATTTGAAAGACTCGATCTTAATGGAGTTGATGAGGTGGTTGAATGTTTTCGTGGAAATTGTGGGGATGCTGAAAAATATGCTGGAACAGGGGAGAAAGGTATCACATCCCGAATGGGTCGAAATGATGGTTCTCTTGGAGATGTTTTATCACAAGGTGCTTATACGGCATTAGATCGTGTGTTACAGCTTTCACCTGAAGAAGTTATTAATCAACTCTCTGAAATTGGGCTTACTGGTAGAGGTGGTGCACACTTCCCTGTGGCACAAAAATGGCAATTTGCAAGAACACATTCTGATCAACAAAAAATTTTGGTAGTAAATGCTGAAGAAGGTGAACCTGGTGTCTTTAAAGATAGACATATGCTTGAAGGAGATCCACATCGATTAATAGAAGGCATACTCATTGCGCACCATTCAGTGGGATTTGAATCTGTCTACATATATGTAAATGGTCAGGCAAAGCAAGCACGACTTAGTCTTGAAAAAGCATTGTTAGATGCCGCACAAGCGGGGATCACTAGTGGTGAGTGCTGGGAGAGAAATTTTCAGCTAACAATTAATGTACGTTCAGGTGCTGGTGGTTATGTTTGTGGTGAAGAATCTGTCATTTTGAATAGTATTGAAGGCAAAAGGCCTATTCCGCGTTATAAACCACCTTTTGCTACAGATGTTGGTTTGTTTGGAAAACCGACAGTGATCAATAATGTTGAGACTCTGTGTGCAGTAACTACACTTTTTGACAACCCTCCACTTCGAACAAAATTAGTTTCACTATCAGGAGATGTGCCTAGAGCAGGTTTGTATGAAGTCCCAGTAGATGGAGCTATGACATGGGCTGGGATGATAGCTAATTCAGGTAGAAATCCTCAAGAAATAAAAGCATTATTAGTGGGTGGCCCATCGGGAGAATTTATTCATTTTCAGCAATTCGATGATGTTCTTGAAATGTCTAAATTAGGGGCTGGAGGAATTGTCGTCTTGAATTCAGCTGCAGACATTCAGCACATTACTAATTCTCTTGCAGCTTATAATAAAAGAGAATCATGTGGTGAATGTACACCGTGTCGCGAAGGTTCTGAACGGTTAGCTAACCTTTTGGAAAATGTACAAGGAAATAAAAAGAAAATTTATGAATTAGTTGAAATTATGACTGAAAGTTCGCTTTGTCAGCTAGGTGGGATGGCTGGTCGCCCGGTTTTATCAGCACTAGAACAGTTTAAACAGGAATTTGGAAATAGTTGATTCTTTTGTCATTATTGTATAAGAAAATCATATTTAAGGATTATCGATGTCGCTCGAAGTAACACCAAAAGTTCTCAAAATTACAATCGATGGTGTAGAGAACGAAGTTGTTTCAGGCACTATGATACTTGATGCAATTTTGGCTCAAGAAGTTGATATTCCTCATTTATGTAAAAGTGATGCACAAGGACCACTTGGCGCTTGCCGGACATGTTTAGTTGAAATTTCTGGAAGTTCTCGATTGGTTGCTGCTTGTCATACACCTGTTACGGACGGTATGGAAATATCTACAGATTCTGAACGTACCAATCGAATCAGACGCGGTGTTTTGGATTTAACGATAGGAATGTCTGCAGATGGGCGTGGTCAAGGTCAGGCTGCTCTTTATGCGAATTCACATGGTTTAAGCACTTCGACATATGTACCAAATCCAAGATTATACAAAGATGAATCTAATGTATTTTTCTCTTTCGATATGAATGATTGCATACTCTGTGGTCGATGTGTTGATGCATGTCAAAACACTCAGCATATTGGTGCTATTGGAATAAACGGTTTAGGTGAAACAGCTCAGATTGGCTCAGCTTTTAATGTTTCTTGGAAGGAATCTAATTGTACATCATGTGGGCAGTGTGTGTCAGAGTGTCCTACAGGAGCATTATTGCCAAAAACATTGATCGGATCTTCTTCCAGTTATCGGATGGGCAGAGATACCGATAGTGTAAGCACTACATGTCCGTATTGTGGAGTTGGTTGTGGTTTAGTAGTACATCGAGCAGAAGAAAAGATTGTATGGGTTGACGGAGATCACAGTAATCAATCTTCACTGGGTATGACATGTGTCAAAGGCCGTTTTGGGCTAGATTTCGTACACTCTGAAGAACGATTAACCACTCCATTAATTCGAAGAAATGGTCAGTTAGAGCCTGCTTCATGGGAGGAGGCATTACAATTAGTTGCAGAAAAATTTGCCGCAGCTCAAGGTAGCTTTGCCTCCATTGCCTCTGCAAAGGCGACGAATGAAGATGGATATATCCAGCAAAAATTTGTACGTGCTGTAATGCAAACTAATTCTATAGATCATTGTTCCCGTCTATGTCATGCACCATCAGTTGTAGCTTTAATGGAGCAAGTAGGATCAGGTGCTACAAGTAATTCGTATTCAGATTACGAACAGGCTGGGACACTATTTGTGGTTGGAAGTGACACATCACAAAATCATCCAGTGATTGCATCTCGATTGCGGAAGGCAGTACAAGAAAATGATGCGGCACTTATTGTTATAAATCCTATAGAAATTGAATTATGTGAAGTCGCTACGGTGCATCTCCAACCACGCCCTGGTACAGATGTAGCATTATTAAATGCAATGGCAAATGTAATTTTGGAAGAAAAATTAGAAGCTCAATCTTTCATTGAACAACGAACTGAAGGCTTTGAAGAATGGGAGGAAACTGTTCAACGAGTCTCTCCTGAAGATGCAGAAAAAATTTGTGGTGTGTCAGCAAAAGATATTCGCCGTGCTGCAAGGCTATTTGCATCTCCTCCACTTTCAAAAGAAGGAAAATCTCGTGGTTCTTGTACTATTTGGGGCATGGGGGTTACTCAACATACTATGGGTTCAGACAATGCTCGTGCATTGATTAATCTTGCCTTACTGTGTGGCCAAGTCGGTGGTGAGGGTAATGGGATTTCACCACTACGCGGTCAAAATAATGTTCAAGGTTGTTCAGATGTAGGTTGCCTTCCAAACGTTTTTCCTGGTTATGAAGCGGTTGATGAAGTTGAAGCCCATGACAGATGGTCTACTGCGTGGAATACTGAACTCACTTTTGAAAAAGGATTGCAATCTACAGCAATGATTGAATCAATGCTTACAGGTGCTATCGATACAATGTACGTTGTAGGTGAAAATCCACTTTTATCAGACCCATTTTTGGCACATGCAACAGAAGCATTTGAAAAATTATCTTTTCTAGTTGTTCAAGATATTTTTATGCATGAAACTGCAGAAATTGCTGATGTTGTACTGCCTGCTGCTGCATTTGCTGAAAAAGATGGCACATTTACAAATAGTGAACGACGAGTACAACTTGTCCGTAAGATTATAAACGCTCCTGGAGGAGCTCGTGAAGACTGGAAAATAATTAGTGAACTTGCTCGAAGGATCTTAACAATTCTAGGGCGTTCTACTGAAGGATTTTCTCATGAATCTGCATCTGATATTTTTGATGAAATGTCTTCTCTAATGCCTATTATAGGTGGTTTATCTCATGAACGATTAGATCGTGAAGGTGGTATACAGTGGCCGTGTCCAGACCATAATCATCCGGGTACATCTCGGTTATTTACTGAAGAATTTCCACGCGGAAGAGGTAAATTTGTTGGAGTCCGACAAGGACCACCTTCTGCAGAACTTCCATCCAAACGGTTTCCATTCACATTGATTACAGGTAGAACTTTATATCATTGGCACGGCGGGGTAATTACACGACGTGTAAAAGGATTAGTTGATATGGTGCCGGTGGTTACTGTGGATATTAATATTGACGATGCAATTCAATTAGGTTTACAAGATGGCGATGATGTGCAATTGGCTTCTCGACGGGGAGAAATTATTGCACAAGTCCAAACAGGTAAACGCCAACGGCGCGGTGAATTATTTGTTCCCTTTGTTCAATTAGAAGGAGTTGCAGCAAATTTTTTGACAAATGACGAACTTGATACTCTTGCTGGTATTCCAGAATATAAAGCATGTGCAGTACGGATAGAGTCTCCTGGCACTCCTCCTCGTCGAGGAAAAAAACGTGCATTGAAAAAGCATTTTTAGAATTTTTTTGTATTTACACGTTTTCGAAAAATATACCTGATGCTAGAGGAGATGAATGTTATGACTAATGCTCCCAGAAATGCTGATATAAAATTTTCTACATTAAAAGTTAATCCTAAAATGGTTGATATTTTTGAAGTCATAATTAATAAGAGAGCATTAATCACAAAAATAAAGAATCCAAATGTGAGCACAATTAAACAGCAAGATGCAAGATAGACAAAAGGTTTTATAAGAGTATGTATTATTGCAAAAATTGCAGTTGCAGCAATTAATGATGGGAAATCATCTACAGAAACACCTGTAATTAATAAACTTGCAATTGCTAGACCACAAAAATTACCTATATAGTTGACGAGAAAATTTTTGAATGATGGTTTTTCCTCAACATTTTCTCCAAATCTATAAATTCTAAAACTCATTTTATTGTTCTAGATTATATTGCATCAAGATTTATTCTATGCTGGTTCATCAAAGATTGATTGACTGCCTCAGTGATTTTCATGTAATGTACTCCGTCTTCAAAGTTGGTTAATCGGACTGGATTATTTTCTCGGATTGATGACACAAAATCTGACTCGACATTCCATCCAATTGCTGTTTGACTATCTGCTGGAATAATTTCTTTTTCGGATTGTGATTTGCTCAATGTTAAGTGATCTTGTCCGTCCCAATATAAAGTTGCTTCAGAGCCATAAAGTGAAATTGAAGTTGATGGGCTATCATTTATAACAGTACTAATTCTGTATGTAACTCTTATATCATTTTCAAGTTTTGCAAACACACCTAAACTATCTGGAATTTCAATTTGGACTTGTTTTCCTGATTCTGTATCGATTCTGGAAGGTATAAAAACTTGTGCATCTGCCACTAAAGATTCTGTTTTTCCTGTCCAGCGTGTCACTATTTCAGCAAAAATTCCAAACATCATGATATTCATACCTGAGTATTTTTTTTGATGTCGCCAATGTAAGGGTAAAGTTTCATCTATAGCTGTCCCATTGAGAACATCTACATGTACCTCTCTAAGGTCACCAAGTTTTTGTTCACTTATCAGTCTTCGAACAGTTTGCCACACAGGTAAATCCATAGGAGCAGGTACAAGTTGGGCTACTAAATTTCGATGTTGATTTGCAATATCCAACATAGCTTTTGCTTCAGTAGCATTCATAGCCATACGTGCTTCACAAAGGACATGTTTCCCTGACTGAAGTGCAGCGATCGAATATTCACTATGTCTGTATGGCCATGTACCGATACAGATAGCATCAATTTCAGGTGAATTAAAAATTTCTTCCGGTTTGCTGACAGCATTCTTGATACCAAATTGCTTTGCTACACGTGCACTGCTTTCGATTGTTCTGTTGCATACGGCGACTAGCTCAATATTGTCCAGTGATTGAAATCCTGGTATATGTCGTGACGTGGTATTTCCACCAGCACCTATAAAGCCTATTCTTAATTTTTTGTTACTCATTGCTTACCTCGCTCTGTAATGTAATTATTACTCATAAAGTATATATATGTATTATTTCGTGATAGATATCAATAGATGCATTTAACGCACCTTCTTCTGCAAAACGTTCGCACATATCGTGAATTAAAACTCGATTTCAATCCGGGTATATATATTTTTATAGGAAAAAATGCCTCTGGGAAATCTAATCTATTGGATGCAATTTCACAACTTGCAACAACTAAGAGTAATCGACATGCAAAAGATATTGAAATGCTTAGTTGGGATGCATTTAATGAAGAAAAATTTCCAACTGCAAGGATCTTTGCAGAAGTCGGAAGATTAAAATCCTTCGTTAATTTAGAGATAGTTATTTCTGCGGCGAAGCATCATAATAATTTGGAATGGCAAAGTAATAGACGTTTTCGTGTGAACGGGATTAACAGACGTGCTTCAGATTTAGTAGGTAACTTACGTGTTGTAATGTTTTCAGTGGATGACCTTACGATCATTACTGGTTCACCGGCAGATAGGAGACGCTATCTCGATATTACTATTTCTCAATTCAATCGAGAATATGTTCGTGCGTTGCAAAGATACAACCGGATTTTAGTTCAAAGAAACAGTTTACTTCGCAACCTTAGAGATCGACATGGTTCTATTGATGAATTAGATTTTTGGGATCAAGAAATGGCTGAGATAGGTGCATCAATTCTCCTTGAAAGGCAATCCGTAGTTGAAAAATTGGCAAATCGTGCAGAGAAACATTATTCAGAATTAGGTTATGAGGATAAAATTTTTTCTATTAATTACCTCCCTGGGCTACCTATTAAGTTTGATAGGGAAATAGAAATATTTGATTTGGTAAGTAGGATGCACGAGATCATTCGTGAAGGCAGACAAGGTGATTTATCGCGAGGTAGCTCTAGGTTTGGGCCACATCGTGATGACATGGATTTTTTAATCAACGGTAAAGGTGCTGCCAGTGCCGCTTCCAGAGGTGAACAACGAACCGCTGTATTAGCCTTACGATTATCTGAAGTTAACCTTTCGACTGAAATTACTGGTGATTCTCCAGTCTTACTTTTAGATGATATTCTTTCAGAGTTGGATTTGAATCATCGCGATAAAGTAATTAATATGTCTTATCAAGTTGATCAAGTTTTTATTACTGTTCCTGATGAAAATATTACACAAGAGCAATTTTTGCCTACAGCTAACAAATATGTGGTAGCTAATGGTGGTATCAGGTTGCTACAGGTCAAGAATTAAATGTTTGAAATTAATAGAATAGATCATATCGGTTTGATCGTTGATGAAGTTGAAACAGTAGTGCATTTTTTCGAATCATTGCTTGGATTCAGAGTTGGCTCGTCTTTTATACGTTCAGGGTATGGCGGTATTGATATGGAAATTCCCGGAACGAAAGGAATTTCGATTGAAATATTAAAGAATGAAAAAAATGATGTTTCTAATGACCTGTCTTTGATTAATAAAAAGACTGCCGTTCATCATGTGGGACTGCAAGTTCAAAATCTCCCTTCAATGATTAGTTCAGTTAATGAGTTGTATATTCAGACATTAGAGGCTATGGGATGTGATCAATTTGTTCCATTTGAGTCAAGATTAAGATCAGATGGTGAAGGACAACATTTGCATATTTCCCCTGGATGGGAAGTTGAATCAAATTTTTATTATGAAATTTTTGATGGTGCAGCTCTGCATTTACCCAATTATTTTCTTGATAATACTACTCAGGGGATTGGTATTAAGAAACTTAATGCATGGGCGCATGTTTCGGATAACGATAGTTCACTTTCGGATTGGTATGAGAGATTATTTGGATTGGAAACGGATTATTTTTGGAATCCAAACCCAGACAAATATAGTTTTTCAGTTAAAACTATGAATTCTTTGAAAAATGAAGTGAATGTAGAAATTTTAAAACCTTTAAGAGCAGATTCTTATATGCAAAAATTCTTAGATGAGTTTGGATGTTCCATTCATCATATTTCTTTTGAAGTAGAGGATATTGATTTTGTATCACGTATATGTGAACAATTTGGAATTAAGGTCTTAGGTTTACATAGTGGGGTTAGTGAAAAAGGTAGATGGCATGAATGTTTTATTGCACCATCTCAAATTAGAGGTTTGTTGATTCATTTTTATTCTTGGGAAATATCGTAATTAGCGTCCGTTTATTTTTTTACGTTTATGCTGTACATAGTCCACTAGTATATATTCACCGAGCTGGTCTGGCGTTGTATAAAAGACTCGTCCACCGTTAAGGCGTGCAAGTTGATTGACGAATTCCTTCAGGTAGTAATTGCTGTCCAACATAAATGTATTGATTGTCACTTCTTGTTGACTAAGTCGTTTCACCATTTTTAATGTTTCACGGATAGTAATTGGACTAGGTGGATAAGAAAATTGTGACCTGCCGTTTTCTAGGTGTGCAGTGGGTTCACCATCGGAAATCATCAATATTTGGCGAGTCCCTCCACGATGTTTCGCTAAGAGTCGTTCAGCAATAATTAATGCATGATGCATATTGGTTCCGACTACAGATTCATCCCAACGCACATAAGGTAATTCGTGGGATGCGAGTTCTCGAGCGTAATTAGAGAAGCCAATAATGTACAGATTATCTCTGGGGTATTGAGCTCTAATCAAATTTTCTAGTGCAAGTGTTACCTTTTTCGCTGCTAAAAAAGATCCGCGTAATGCCATTGACCAACTTAGATCAACCATTAAGACAGTGGAAGTCTGGGTGACCAATTCTGAACGAAAAATTTCAAAATCATCAGGGTTCAAGTTGATGGGTGTAGATGTAGTACCTTCTCGTTCGATGGCATTCATTATCGTTTTCCTCATATCAAGATGAAAAGGATCACCAAATTCATAAGGTTTAGATTCCTCTAAGCGTTCTCCATGCCTACCTGATTCAGGGACTGGGTGGTTACCAATTTTTTGATTTTTTAGTTGTCGGTAAATTTCCACCAGTGCATTTTGACCAATTGTTCTTGTTCCACGTGGCGTAAGTTCCCATTTATCACCGTCTTTGCGGAGATACCCTGCATCTTCAAGAGTTTCAAGCAATTTTTTAAGATTCTCGATTATATCAACTGCTTCTCCACCTAATAAATTTTGTATTTGCTCCAGATCAATTTGTTCTAAATCTCCTGAGCGTTGAGCGTTTTCTAAGGCCCTTTCCAATGCATTAATATCTTGCATTTCTGAAATTAGTGA
>JAKUNM010000029.1 GCA_022451865.1 Dehalococcoidia bacterium | reverse complement strand
TGGCCAACAACAGCTCATTCAAAAATCCTTGCAGATAATATTGCCGAGAAGGATGCAGAAGTGACCGCAAGGCTAAAGGCGGCCGGTGCAATTTTACTAGGAAAATTATCTACACATGAATTTGCATTGGGATCTGACACAGGAGGATCTGTACGTGGTCCTGCATCAATGAATGGATTACTAGGGATGAAACCAACTTATGGCCGAGTCAGTAGAAAAGGTGTTGTCCCTCTGTCTTTTTCACTTGATAACGTAGGGCCATTAACACGAACAGTCCGAGACAACGCACTTGCACTATCTATCATATCTGGTTTCGACACAAAGGATCCTGCAAGTGCTGAACTAGGTGTGCCCAACTTCTCCAAAGACTTAGATATAGGTGTCAAAGATTTGAGAATTGGTGTGATAAGACATTTCTATCAAAAGGATATGATCGCAGGTGATGACGTCATTGCTGCAATGGAAGAAGCGTTAACTGTACTTAGTGACAGTGGAGCTCAAATCCAAGAAATAAATACGCATCCACTTATTGATTACGCAACGTGCAATAGAATTATTCTTTTATCTGAAGCATGTGCAATTCATCAGGAATGGCTCACAAACCGGGCGAATGATTATGCAGAGTCGACTTTAAGCAGACTACTCCCAGGCACTGCGTTTAGTGCTGTAGATTATGTTCAGGCATTGCGAACAAGAGCACGGTATGCTGCAGAATTTAACACATTCTTCAATAATTTCGATGCGGTAATCACTGTTAATAATATGGAGGCTGCTTTTCCGATTGAAGACTCTGCTGCACGTGAAAAATATTATCCAAGACAAGCAAGAGCGCCTTTTAACGTGACTGGTAATCCTGCTCTAGCAGTACCGATTGGATTCAGTCATGAAGGACTTCCAATATCAATGCAAATTATTACGAATCAATTTGATGAAGCAATGGCATATCGTATTGCTGCTACTTATGACAAAGTGACGCAATGGACTGCAAAACATCCTGATTTAGATAAAACGGCCACTCTACCTGCTGAGTAATACATAAAAGATTAAGGAAATAATGTGACAGATCCACGAAACTTTTTAGATGAATGGATTCAACTCGTAAATAATGGTGATATCGAGAGCCTGCTTAACTTATATGACAATGAAGCCATATTGATACCAACTTTTTCTAACGGAATACTAAACACGCCAGAAAAATTACGGGGATATTTTGAAGAGCTTGGAAGCCGTGAAGAGCTAAGTGTTAGTGTTAATGAAAAATATTTGGTTGTTCAAGAATTACAAAATCAGATATTTGCTCTTGGTGGCATTTACGACTGGCGCTTCAATGTTGAAGGAGAGGTCCAGAATTTTGAAGCTCGATTTAGTTACCTCATTGATCTTTCTAAATCTAGTCCAATTTTACATCATCATTCATCGCAAGTACCTCGAACGCTGTAAAAATAGACTTGGCTTTGGGTATAGGCTTCGAATTGACTCATAGACAAAGTGAAAGTTAGCATTACTGCAATAAGAAACTTACTTAAATATTTTCTAAAAAATCAATATAAAAATTTGGCAATCCAATTTCCTTAGCACCTTTTAACATTGTTTCTTTATATGCGAGAGAGGGTGAGTAGCCTGCTAAATTTGGTGATACAACCTGATATGTACGACATGTAATTAGATCATCAGCAGGTGTCCGAACTTGAACGTTTTTCCTTTGATAAGCAGGTGGTATTCGAAATACACCTTCTTGCTTATCAAGTTTCTCGGAATCTTCACCATCAATCAACCATAATGCTCCCCATACTGATTCATCTGAAGATGACTGGATATCGCCAACTCCACCCTGCCAAGTGTTTTCACTACGAATTGTGAAAGCGAGTCGAAAATGGGGTAACTCTGCAATAGTAAGAAATTGCGCAGAAGGACAATGAATATGTAAGCGGCTTTTATTCAAATTTGAACCGAAACCAAAGTAAAAAAAAGGAGATTTCATTACTACCCCGTACGATAAATTAAGTTATTTGAACTGACTGTCAGGATACATTAATCCATAATGATCTCGAAGAGTAACACCTTCATAATGTGTGCGGAATATTCCACGTTGCTGTAACAAAGGAATTACTTCTGCAATAAAAATATCAAACATTTCAGGTAATACTGGAGGCATCAGATTAAACCCATCTGCTGCTTTGTCATTTATCCAATCTTCCATCAAATCAGCAACTTGTTCAGCGGTACCTGCAAATGTGTAATGACCACGTGCACCAGATAGTTTAGACAATAATTGACGAAGTGTTGGTTGTTCATTTCGAATTAAATCGACAATTAGTTTCGGTCGACTAACTCCTCCTTGCAAAGTTTCTGGGTCTGGAAAATCATCAGGAACTAAAATCCTATCAAGATCTATATGAGAAAGATCTATACCGCCAAAGGCTACTGATAATCTTTTAAGACCCGTATCTATGTTGCCAAGTTCATCCAGTTCACGAACATATTGATGCGCTTGAGCTTCAGTAGAAGCAATCACTGGACTCAATCCTGGCATAATTACACATTGATCAGGCGAACGTCCTTGAGAAATTACACGAGATTTAATATCACGATAAAAATCTTGCGCTGCCGACTTTTCCAATACCGCTGTAAAAATAGCTTCTCCATGTTTAGCTGCGAATGCACGACCAGGTTCAGATGATCCTGCCTGTACATGAACTGGTCGGCCTTGAGGACCACGTGGAACAGTTAAGGGGCCGTTCACATCATAAAAATTACCATGATGATTAATAGGTTGAATCCGACCTGGAAGTGTATATTGCCCATTCAAACGATCATCTAATACCGCATCTTCAGCCCAACTATCCCAGAGGCTATTAACAACTGTCATAAATTCATCAGCACGACCATATCGTTCTTCAATGCCAGCTTGAGGATTGTCACTATAGTTTGTGGCCGCTTCAGCTGAGGATGTGGTGACAATATTCCAAGCGACACGACCGTTACTCAGGTGATCAAGAGAAGCAAATTGTCTTGCCAGATTATACGGTTCAACATAGGTAGTTGAGGCAGTGCCAATAACTCCTATTTTTGAAGTGATCGCTGCAAGTGAGCCCATCAATGGTATGGGATCTAAGACAGCACGTGGAGTATGCTCAATATCAGAACCCAGTGCCAAAATATCGGATAGGAAAATAGAGTCAAAAAAAGCATTTTCGGCCTTTAACGCTAAATCTTTGTAATACCGAAAATCAGTCAACAAAAAAGGAGAGGCTGACGGATGCCTCCATGCAGCCTCATGATGGCCACGGCTATGAATAAAAAGATTCAAATGTACTTGCCGCTTCATTTCATTACACCTATGCAATTTCAGTATTAATTAAAGATGGCAACAACTATAGCATTATCACAATCAAAAAAATGACCACTTCTAATACAAAGCTCCATAACGTCACTAAAATGTAAGATATCCCAAATATCTTCTACTTAAAAGAACAAAGCGATGTAATATGTATTAGTTTTAGGAGGAAAAATGAATACTTTAAAAGATAGACTAAAATCTGGGCAGACTGCAGTTGGAACTTCAGCTTTAGCAAACAGTGATGTTAATTTTTTAGGCGATACAGATTACGATTTTATTTTCTTTGATACACAGCACTCTGCTGTTGAAATTAAACAATGGCAACCAAGTATCCAAACTCTGAAAGGGAAAAAACCTACACCAATAGTACGAGTCAGTGACAATCGTGCAGATTTGATTTGTTACGCGTTAGATGCTGGTGCCAGAGGAATCATTGTGCCAATGGTCAATACTAAAGAAGAAGCTGCCGCTATGGTCCAATCATGTAAATACTACCCTAAAGGAGTACGAAGTAATGCAGGTATTCGTGGTGAATGGGGTGATTTTGATAATTACAGAGACTATCTCGACACAGTAAACGAAGAACTTCTGATTATTCCTATGATTGAGACAACTGAGGCTATGGAAAACATTGATGATATTCTCAGTGTTGAGGGTATCGATGTCCTTCTTGTTGGACCATCAGATTTATCAATTGCACTTGATGTACCATTAGATTATCCATCGGATACGTACCAAAGCGGACTCGAAAAAATAGCAAATGCATGTAAAAATCATGGAGTTACAGCAGGTATGTACTTCATTCCTCCGGGGATGGATCCGAATATGTATGTTGAAAAAGGCTTTAAATTCTTTACCTTGCCATGGAACGAATGGGCAATTACAGGTATTCGAACTGGCCTAGCAAATATTAATAGATAATCCAAAATGACAGTTCTCCTCTGCAAATAAGGAGAACTGTCATTTAGTTATGGCTTAGAACTAACTCAAAGCTTTTTTGAGTGTGTCCGAAGGATTACCCATAGCAGGAACAAACACACCTACTGCATGTAAAATTGCCAATCCCAAAATTGGTGTAAACACACGTATCAAAATATCAGTGTCTGTTAACAACCCAACCATGAAGCCGATAGTCCCAATAGATAGTCCCCAGAACATGACATGATCAATGACATCTTTATATGTTTTAGAAGCATAACGACCTATAAAAGGAATCAGTGCCACAGTGAGAACACCGACAAAGATGGAATGATCCAGAGCCAACATTAACCTTCGAGGTATCGAATCAAAATCATCTTGCGAAATGTAATTCACTAATAAGTAAACAAAGATACAGAGATTTACGACAACAAAAATACTTGCAATCACTCCGTATCGAGCATTCCCTGCAGCAAAGAATGAGGTGGAACGAATAGCAGGAATCATCCTTACCACAAAAATACCTATCCCAATGATTTCAAAAGGCAGGCTCAACATAACCAGTGGGATCAAATCTAATATTAAACCTACAACTACAGCAACGCCTCCAAGAAATGGCAGTCCGATCTGCAACCAACCAGCGCGACTTGCAGGCTGTAAAGTAGCACCTTTATTTAATATCCATTCTGAAAAAACCATTCCTACAGGAATAAGAAATCCCACAATCATCGCAGCAGGATGTGCTTCTCCAAGTCTAGCAGGAATACCACTATCTGGATTTGCGATAATAATCCCATAGAAAACTCCAAACACAGCACCGATGACTGAGGTAGCTAATCCTGCAAGGATTCCAAGATGGGGGACACTAAGTGTCGTTCCACGCGCTTGTCGAAATCCCCAAAAGGCAAATCCTAAAAGAATAATCATCATGAGCGTTCCAAGGATTGGTCGAGCAAGATTGGTAGTCGTGAGGAAGGCCACATTATAAGCAGCTGCAACTAATGGAGCTGCAACGGCTAAACGACTTATTGTTTTATTATCAGGATCCTTAGATCCAAATAACACTAATGCACCAGCAAAAACACCCCCAGTAATCCAAGCTAGAGTCCCTATGTGAAGATGTGTAAGAAGGGCTTTACGTTCAAAATCAACTAGATCAAGACCATTCAAAATACCTACAACAACTGTATAAATAAATAACAACATGCCAGCTTGTAAAATCCAGCGAATTTCACCTAAATAGGGAATAGATTGATTTTCAGTAGTCATACCATCTCCAATCATCGAGTCATTTCACTATAGACATATTAAAAAAATCTAACCACTTTATTGCAATGGAGAAAAATCAGTCATCGTAATGAGACGATTTTCAATATGATCAACTAAAGGTCCATTAGCTTCCGATTCAGACCTTGCCTTATTCCAATCGGGATCAGATCCGAAAGCTGCCCAAGCTTGCGCACGTTGATTCGCATCTTCAAATGCAAGAATGTACCAAAGCTCGTCATTACGACCACCGATGGAATTACGCCAATATGCAACATTCTGGATACCATGCTTTTCAAAAAGTGCCATCGTATGATCCCGAAAGCGTGCCATTAAATCGTTCATACGACCATTTGTTGCTGTATATATTCTTAATTCATGAATCATTAAAATCTCCTGACCAATATTTGCATAGGATGATAACAAAAAACATGAGACAGTTAGTATGAGGTGAACATATGACCGATGTTGACAAACATCTAGAATTGTCGAATTTGATGAAAACTAAAGAATTCGAAAAAATGCGCGTACTCTATGGCATCCCGCAGCCAGAGAATAGCAACGATCCTCTCACTTACGAAGAGGTCAGTATATTTTACGACAATATGTTTATGGAAATAGCTACTGCATACACAAGACATGGTGGTACCGACGATCCACACCAATCACCTTCACTAAAGAAATTAAGAATTCTTAAAGATTATCTAGAGATTTATCACAAAATTTATTAACCATGCAAAGTCAATCAGGAGATTCATAACGACAGCATCGCACATATCAATATCTAATGCGAAACTGTATGGCATGGCAAGTGCAAACAACGAACAAGAATTTGAAAATGTACAAGATCGTCTTGCAATACCTAGACAGACAGTTCCTAAAAGAGCTCCAACTGAACGTGTAAATAATTTTGAGGAGACATACCTACCCCTTCAAATGGATATGGCTATCGTAGAGGCATCCAGATGTATTGATTGCCCTTCCGCACCTTGTATATCTGCATGCCCCGTTCATAACGATATTCCAGGAGCCTTAAAATTATTAGAAATGGGTGACATCGTAGGTGCAGCAAATAAATTTCGTGAAACCTCAACACTTCCAGAAATGTGTGGAAGACTCTGTCCCCAAGAATCTCTCTGCGAAGGAGATTGTGTAGTTGGATTTGCTATCAGACCAGATGGAATCAAACAACCACCTGTCGCTATAGGAAGATTAGAATCTTTTGTAACAGATTCACAACGTAAAGAAATAGGTGGATTCCCAATACCAACACCACAACAGACAACCGGTTTCCGAGTTGCAATTATTGGCAGTGGACCTGCGGGTTTAACCGTAGCTGAAGAACTGCAACTCCGAGGTCACCAATGTACTATTTTTGATATGTGGCCTGAACCAGGTGGAGTCCTTCGATACGGTATACCCAACTTTAAGATGAACAAAGAATTACTAGAATCAAAGCTCAGTTCTTTACAAAAATTAGGCATTAATTTTGTCAACAACACCAAAATCGGATTTGATATAACCTTAGAAGAACTCCATTTCGATCATGGATATGACGTTATCTTCATTGGCACTGGTGCAGGGGTAGGAAATCTTATGCGACTTGAAGGTGAAGAGCTTCAACATGTATATCAAGCCACAGACTTTCTTGTACGCGGGAACTTAAAGCCATATGAACTCCCCCCAGGACAACAAGAACAACCCTATATAGGGAAAAATGTAGTTGTAGTGGGCGGTGGAGATACATCTATGGATTGTGTACGTACTGCCATTCGATTAGGTGCTGAAAGAGTAATTTGTGTTTACCGCAGAACTGAAAACGAAATGTTGGGACGAGCTGAAGAACGTATACATGCAAAAGAAGAAGGCGTTAAGTTCCTTTATCTAACAACACCAGTTCGTTTTATCGGAGATGAGAACGGTCAGGTGAAACAAGTAGAGCTTATCCGTATGGAACTGAGTCAACCTGATGAAAGCGGCAGAAGAAGACCTGTACCTATTGAAGGATCAAATTTCATGGTTGATGCTAGTTCTGTAGCAATTGCAATTGGATATGGTCCCGATAAAGAATTCGTAGAATCTGCTCCTTTTGAATCAAATCAATGGCATCTCGTAGAAGTAAATTCACGTACAGGTCAAACAAACATTCCATATGTCTTCGCAGGCGGAGATGCTATTAATGGTGCAGATTTAGTTGTGACAGCTATTGCAGATGGAAAACGTGCAGCAACTTGGCTACATTCATATCTCTTGGGGCTAGAGAAAAAATAATACCTCTTTTCGATCTCCCAATTCATGTGTGACATAGGTAAGATGATATAAATTAACATACCTATTGAAAGTGAAACGCATGAAAATTACCAATATCGAAACATTTATTGTTGATGCAGGTTGGCGTCCCTGGGGATTTGTCAAAGTAGAAACGGATGAAGGTATTACCGGATGGGGAGAGTGTAGTGATGGAAGATCGCCTCAAGGAGTAGCAGCAACAATAGCTGATCTCGAACCTATACTTCTAGGTCAAGATCCTCGTGAATTTGAAACACGATTTTGGGATATGTACCGTGGAACACGACAAAGTCTCGGAGGAATCGCGGCAAAAGCAATGGCGGGTTTAGATTGTGCATTTATAGATATTAAGGCTAAAAGTTTAGGTATATCAGTAGCAGAACTTTTTGGTGGTCCAGTGCGGGAAAAAGTACGTGTCTATTGGTCTCATTGTGGCTCTTCCAGAATTCAAAATTACGAGTTAATTGGGGTGCCACAACTTCGGACATGGGATGACATATCAAATCTTGGTAAAGAAGTGGTAGATAGAGGATTCACAGCACTGAAAACAAATGTTATTGGTCCTGGTGATTCTCCAGTACGAATTAGCGGAGGATTCGGTGGACCGAAAGGAACTACTGATCAAGTTATTACCAAGGGTGGATTAAAACACATCGAAAAGTTAATCGGAACGTTTCGTGATGCTGTCGGGCCAAATGTTGATATTAATCTAGATCTTAATTTTAACTTCAAAACAGAATCATGCTTAAGAATTGCAAAAGTATTAGAACAATTCGATTTACTTTGGCTGGAAATAGATATGTATGATCCTGAAAGTTTAAGACAAATAAAAGACTCAACTACCACACGTATTTGCACTGGGGAAAATCTATTTTATATGCGAGGATATCTACCCTATTTCCAACAACATTCGGCAGATATTTTCATGATTGATGTTCCTTGGAATGGCTTTAGTCAATCCAAGAAAATTGGAGACCTAGCTGAAGTATTTGAACATAATGTGGCGCCACATAATTATTATAGCCACCTTTCAACCTTCATTAGTGCAGCGCTTTGTGCGACTCTTCCAAATATCCGTATCATGGAAATAGATATAGATGATGTCCCATGGAAAGATGACCTAACAACCAATACGCCAGAAATTATTGATGGTTATATGACTATCCCCAATGGCCCTGGGTGGGGCATTGATATTAATGAAGAAGTTGCGCGAGCTCATCCTTGGGATGGGACAAAAGTTGGATATCAAGGAATGATCTCTGCACCCCAAGACGTGCTGTTTGGAATGCCAAGTTAAGCATTGGAGTACGATATGACTCAAGTTAGTGGAGCAAGTCTGTTAGCAAAACAATTACGTGTGATGGGCATAGACACCATTTTTACTGTTCTTGGTGGTCCCATGATTGATGTGCTAGCACAAGCATCGAATGAAGGCATCAAAGTTATCAATTGCCGACATGAAATGAATGCTGCATTCGCTGCATCAGCTTGGGGGTATATTAATCAAAAACCAGGAATAATGGTGGCTGCATCTGGCCCTGCGATGACAAATACTGTCACTCCTATGTACGTATCAACAAAAAGTGCAATGCCTTTAGTCATTTTAGGTGGTTCAGCTGCAGAAGGTACTCTCGGCCTAGGTTCATTCCAAGAGTTAGATCAGACATCATTTGCAAATCCAGCTGCAAAATGGGTTCAGCGTGTCGATAACACACACCATATTCCTGAATTACTCTACCTAGCTTTCGGTAAAGCACAAAATGGTCGTCCGGGTGCTGTCTATTTGGATTTCCCTGGGAACATACTGTCTGACACAGTCGATAGCAATGAAATCGAATTGAGAGAAAAAAGTCCAAATGTACCTCCTCCACAACCTGATCCAACAGCTATTAAAGATGTAGCTAACATGCTCACTACAGCCGAACGACCTCTGGTCATTATTGGTAAAGGTGCAGCATGGAGTGATGCTAGCCTCGCACTTACTGATCTTATAGATAAAGGTATCCCTTTCATCGCTTCACCAATGGGTAGAGGTGTTATCCCTGATGATCATGAACTGAATATGGGTGCTGCACGATCAAAAGCAATGTCAGACGCTGATGCAATTTTAATGGTAGGAGGAAGATTCAATTGGACTTTTCAATTGGGAAAGCGTTTTAAATCAAATGCAAAAATTGCACAAATTGATATCCAAGCCGATGAATTTTTTTCTGCAGCGAAAACAGATATCGGAATAATTGCTGATGCTAATACAGGTATCCAAGCATTGAATGAGATAATGAATGATGTAAATTCTCTTAAGAAAAACAAAACATGGATAAAGGATTTATCGACCAAATGCACAGAGAATGAAGCTTCTATCCAAGAACAAACCGTCAGTAACCAAGAACCTATCAATCATTACCGGCTTCTAGCTGATATTCGTGATTCTGTGGAACGAGATGCAATTGTCACTGAAGATGGGGAATTAACTATGGCTATCGCAAGGCAAATAATGCCGACACATATCGCTCGACATCGACTAGGCGCTGGAACAACAGGCTGTATGGGAACTGGCTTACCGTATGCTTTAGGTGCAAAACTTGCAAAGCCTGACAGGCAAGTAATCGCAATACTTGGAGACTACGCTTTTGGAGCTGCCGCAATGGAAGTTGAAACTTGTGCACGATGGAATATTCCGATCGTTATTATCGTTTCAAATAATGCTGGTATCGCAGCGCATACTATACAGGAGAGAAGTTTTAGTGAGGATGCTCCACCAATTGCCGCACTACTCCCCATACACTATGAAAAAATGGTTGAGATGGTTGGAGGTTATTCTGAGAGAGTAACGAACCCTGATGAAATAAAACCTGCGATAAGTCGAGCACTCGCTTCTGGAAAGGTATCCCTGCTCAACGTGATTACTGATCCTAAAGCGCAACGCCGTGGCGGTGGATATTTATAGTTACAAATATTCATTATCGTGTATATCCACTTCTTTCTGGGTAAGTGGTCTTTCCCCAGAAGGGACATATATAACGGTAGTGGCTACAACTTTATCCCACAACGTCTGACGATCTTTATCCCAAAGAAGCCAGGCAGCAGCTACTACTGGAACAATGTAAAATGTAATCGATGATGCGATACCAAAAAATAAAAACCCTTTGATAACGAGTTCACGCAAAAACATATACCAGCCACCTGCACGCATACTATTTGAGCGAATAACGTATAAGTTAAGAACTTTCTTACCTGGAGATTGTCCGTGGCGTAAACATATTACCCACCAAAAGGCATAAGCCAAAAAGATCATGAAGGCTATTAGCCCTAATAGAAATGTAAAAAATCCATCCACCACAAAAAATAACCCCAGCACTAAGGCTGCAAAAATTAATCCGACAATGCCAATCAACACTGTATCTAAGGCATACGCTCCTAATCGGCGTAGTGGTGTAGCAAGTACAATATCTTCGGATACAATTTCAGATTGTTGCATCTATTTATGTCTTCTGTTGATGAGGCCAAAAATGGAACATCACTAATAAAGGTGTCATTGTGGCAAGTAAAACAGTTGTAGCCATGATCAAGCGGAACGGTCCAGGATCGTGCACATCAGATAAAGTTATCACACCAAAAGTAAAACCAACCATACTTGCAACCAAATATACAAGAACAACGTAGACGTGATTAACAGAAGCTGTTTCTTTTAAGATGCTGAATAAAATTCCAGCAAATATGCAATAGGCAAGTAAAGCAATAAAAAATGCTATTAGAATAGGGCCAAACCCTTCAGATAATATCTTTTCACTACTTATATCACCGTTTAACCACAAAGCTTCAAGTGACTCAATTGCTGCGACCACTGTAACTAAATACAAAACCCATCGTAAGGGACGCCATTTATTTGAAATACGTCCAATGCCAATAACAGAACAATACGCACCTGCTAAACCTAAAGACAAACAACTAAAAGTGACTCGCAACAGCGTTTGACTTGCGTTATCAAAACCTAACCATAAAAAAACAACCAGCAGCACAATCCCCGGCAACGTCACAGCGGCACATAGCAATGGAAGATATTGTGCAAACGGAGCACGGTGAGGATTATCGCGAGCAGATTGAGAAATTTGCAAACTCATTACAGTAAGCACTACCCAAAAAACAATAAGTATTTCACTCCAAAAAATATCAAACAGTACATCATTATCAAAGGAAACTCTAGCAGCAGTTAACCCCATAACGATCCATGAACAAAGAATAACCAGTAGGAAAATTACACCAATACGAGGCCATCCAGATTGTGGTATTAACGAAGTGATACCATCTGTTTGATCAACCATTTAAATACTCCTAGTCATCAAACACAATAACACAACGACCTCTTGTCCCACCTGCTTCAAGTCGACGATGAGCATCTGCTGCTTGTGACGAAGAATAAGTTGCAGCTACTCGAAGTGCTATCTTTTTTTCTTCGACATGAATTCTAAGTGTCTCTAGCAAATCTGCACGATGATCATAGTTACGAACCATAGTCTGGTAAAAATGTATACCACGTTCACCAGTGCCTTCCCATCCACGTACTGAGGCAAAACCTCCCCCATCACGTACGGCACCAACAGCAAATTCTCTTTGGACTGCACCATCTGCAAGTCCATCCACGCCTTCAGGCAGAACTTTCCGTATTTGCTCCGAAATATCGTCTCCACGTGGCACAACTACATCAGCTCCTAAATCATATACAAGTTGCTGATCAGCTTCTGAAGAATCAGCGATCACACGTAGACCTTCAGCTTTCGCTAATTGAACGACATACCCCCCATAACATCCCGCGGCACCTGTCACTGCTAATGTTTGACCGGGTTGTAATGCTAATTCATCTAAAGACAAACGAGCTGTAAGCCCATTCATAGGTAAAGTGGAGGCCTCAATTAATGTTGAACCTTGAGGAATTTTCACAACAGAGTCTGTCTGTAAAACAATACTTTCACGATATGCTCCATGATCACGGACAGGAACTACCATAGCCATTACCTGATCTCCGACTGATAATTCACTCGTAGTGTTTGGGCCAATTTCATCAATAACACCAGCTATATCCATGCCGGGAATATATGGTGGAGGATCTTTTTTTAATGCTTCAGCACGGGAACCGTTGCGTAACATTGTATCTGTTGGATTAACAGTAGCAGCGTGTACACGTATTCGAACTTCATCTTGAGCTGCATGGACTTCAGGAAGTTCAACAATTTCTAGAACATCCGGACCGCCAAAATTAACTACACCTATACCTTTCATTGAACACCTCTCTCTAAAATATAATTATCGATTAGCAACAAAATCATACCGCTCTGCAGCTTGATCCAATACCACGTACAAATCTTCTTCTAGTAAATATCTATCGCGAATTAATATTGTAACTGCATCTTCAACTTGTCTTAAATATTCTTCACGACTTGAATATCTTGATTGAATAGATGGACGTGGATCATCATTCGATAATCGTTCATCTTCAGAAAATGCAAAGAAATGCGAAGACCCTATCATGGGAACTATTTGTTCAGGAGCACCGCTATCTGGATTTCGTAAATTCCATGGGAAATGAGTGGCAACAGGTACCGTTAAATCTGGTAACCGTATACCTGAGGTTTCATTACCATCTTCATCTACTGCAGAAACAAACGTAGGATATCGTTCAGATTCAATTACCGGATAACGGCCAATACCTTCTGATGCATCTGGGCCAAGATCTGTAACTCGTAAAACCCATAACCGATCAGGATCGGGTAAATCAAGATCAGGAATATCAGGCAGTGCATCTAGCACTTCATCACGGAACATTGCTGTATTATCTTCGAGTTTTGGATACTTACTCTCAGGAGGTTCTACATTATTAGTAACCCATTTATCTAAATTAACTAACGCTGCTCTCAATAAAGGTCGATAATCAACTACATTCGTCCCATAACGTGGTCGAGCACCATCACCTCCTGTGGCAGTATTAGGTGGCATCGTACCAGCGACATGCTGCGTCCCTGCATAATAGTAAATTCTGACTTCTTCTGAAGTAGATAAATCCTTGGAACCAGATGGATCAATATGAAGCATTGATCCATCACTACGCCAATACTCGGCTCCTGAATTTGTATACATCACTTTTGGAAGTGCTTCGATATCAATAATATAATCCAGCAAACCTTCAGATTGTTCACTATAAGGATCTACCGTTGCTAAATCAGCGAATGGAAACAAATGACCAAAGCCTGGTAAAGATTGCTGTGATGGTTGGCCGAATCGATGGTTAAATTCCCCACGACGTGCACCTGCAACATGTGGCAACAACCCATCAAAAGCTTTATTACCTGATTCATCAACATTAAGACCTAGATATAAAAGATGGCGTAATATTCGACCAGTCTGTGAAACACCATATCCATAAACATATTCAAAACCTGATGTGGGATTAAGATCAGATGATACTCGCAAGAAAGAAGCTATCTCTCTAAGTGACAATAAGCCAGCTCCCACAACAGGGGTGTCTTCAGTTTCATACACAACTTGATAAATTTTCCCCGGAACAAAACCATCTTGCATATACACATGTTCATTACTTAATTCAACATCACCATCAACATCACAAGCAAAACTCCACCGAGATCTTTCAATCTCTTCATCAGGACCATCTTCCCAGTCTCGAACTAATAGTCGGGCATCACTTTGATTGACATCTACTGCACGATAAACAGTATGTAATCGATTAGCCAATAAAGCAGTATTCAATGAGATACTGGGCCTGATTTCGACAATAGTCTGTCCTCTAATTGGAAGTCCGTTATCTGTAGCAAACGGAGCTTCTAGTTGGAGCAATGTTGGATCTACTGGAACATCCCATTGCCATCCAATCGAGACAATTGAATAACCGTGACGCATAAGAAAACCATCACCTACCGGATCATCTACTTGAGCGTCTCCAGCGACCATATTAAAAGTATTCACTACACGCGGTCGACCTCGGTTCACAACATCAACAATCAATCTGCCATTCGAAGAACTCGCATTTGTAGGAGTGAGTAAAATAAAATCTGATTTAAAATGAACTTTCGAATCCGTATCACGTGGTGCGAGGTGTAAATCAACAATTTTATTGTTAATATCATGCTCAGGATCTACGGCAAATTCTATTACACCTTCTATCCGATCATACGTACCCACATCACCAAAAGATTCACCTGCGGAATAAGTACGTTTATTATGAATATCTACTGATACTACTGACATAATTTTCTCCAAGTTCTTTATATATCGTTTATCTTTTTAGCTGTGGTATCTGTATCCAACCCACATGACCAAGAATGCTTATCACTGCAGTAATACTAAACCCGACAATAGTAGCAAATTCAATAGATGAATCAGCAATCAATAAAATTGCCACCCCACCAAAAGCTGCCCCAGTTGCATTAAGTTCACTACGTAAAACACGAGGGACCCGAGCAGCAAGTACATCACGAATGACACCACCACCGGTGGCAGTCAATACTGCCAGAATAATTCCGGCAGGCCAAGCTAGTCCTTCTTCCCAAGCAATTAATGCTCCTGTGACAGCAAACGAACCAGTACCTACAGCATCAGCTATGTGCATCACTATATTTGGAATTCGCCAACGTATCCATTCTGAGCCAATTGCTAAACATGAACTCAAAACGGCCAATATAAGATAGTCACGCATTAAAAATATTCGTGGAACATCATCAATCACAACATCACGTAAAATACCACCACCCACAGCAGTCACTAACCCTAATATCAACAAACCATACAGGTCCATTTCTTTTCGAACACCTACAGCAACTCCAGAAATGGCAAATGAAACAATTCCAATACGATCTGCATTATCAATTATGAAAGATATTTCCATAGAACTAACATTTAGCTAAGGCATTGATAGACAGTGCGGGCTAATAGTTGAGCACGTGGATCAGGGTCCATCAGATCACCAGCCCACATTTGTGACATTACATACCCAAATCCTATGCGATATTCAGGATCAGCAAATCCCATAGAACCTCCAGCACCATTATGTCCAAATGCATTAGAACCCAAGGCATCTCCAGAATCAGGAATAGGATGCATAAAACCTAGTGAACGGCGTGTCTCAAGTTCTAAAACTTCATCCATTGATTGCACTTGGACTTCTCGCATAATATCGACACGCTCAGGACTGAATAAATAAACACCATCTAATACACCACCACAAGCAACAGCACCATAAATTTTAGCTACTGCACGTGCTGTCGCATGACCGTTTGCACCTGGAATTTCAGCTCCACGCCAACCACGACTATTGGGGTTACCAGCCACTTCTTCAGATGCAGGGACAAGCGAACGTTTCGTTAACTTGGAAGGCTCAACTTGTGTACGTACCAATGAACCAGGAGCAGGAGGAATAATATCTGCGATACGATAATCTTCAGATTCAGGCGTACCAATAAAAAAATCAACCCCCAATGGATCTACTACTTCATTCTTAAAAAAAGTTCCTACACTCGCTGATCCTGAAATACGACGAATCACCTCACCCACTAACCAACCAAAAGTAACCATGTGGTAACCATTTTTAGTTCCTGGTTCCCATTGTGGGGTCGTTTCCTCTAAAGCATGTACCATACGATCCCAATTGAGCCCATCACCAGGGCCAAGTCGTGCATCAACAGCAACAAGACCTGCTTGGTGTGAAAGCAGCCATCTCACCGGTATATTTTCTTTACCATTTTGAGCAAATTCAGGCCAATATTGAGCGACTGGTGCATCGTAATCGAGTAAACCACGATCTGCGAGAATATGTGCACAAATTGCTACCATCCCTTTAGTCATCGAAAACACATTGACCATTGTGTCTTCCATCCAAAGTTTTTTGCTCTCTTTTTGCGCAACACCACCCCAGAGATCAACTACAGATTCACCATTTACTGTGACAGCAATTGCAGCACCTACTTCAGAATTTTCAAGAAAATTCTGAAGGAAAACTTCACGAACGCTTTCAAATTTTGGATCAACTGTTCCTTGGATTTGCGTATTATTCACTGCCATAAAATATCCTAATCTAAGTAAACATCTGACCAATAACTATTTATCACGGGTAAAACGGGCACCTTCAGCAAAGTCATTTTTCTTTGAGCCTACTGGAGGATCGCCATATTTATTTGGGATTTTGTCGCTTGGTTGAACATAGAGATAAATAACATAGAGGAAGCCAATTATAGTCAGCAGCCACAATAATCTCCACCCACTTTTCTCTGTATCATGAAGCCTACGTACACCTATCGAAGTATTCGGAATCAATAGAATCAATTCATCAAGTAGCCGATACGGGGAGGCATCACCCCATTGGCTTAACACAACAATATCGACAGCTAATCCAACCAAAATTACAAAAAGGATCCATTTCCAAATTTCGCCGACACCTGCACGTCCTCTAAAATCAAATGCATTTTGAAAACCTGAACCAATAGCCTCTGTAAAACTCATATTTCCTTTTACCAATCACTAAGATGCATATTTCATTTCCTGATTTGCTTTTTTTACCCAACCAGTTAGGAATGGTTCCCATTCATTGTAATTATCCAAATACATAATAAATAGTTCCGCAGGATTCACTGACGGACGACGAGGTTTAGTTATCAATGGCATTTTTGCCTCTTGCGGGGTTCTTCCACCTTTTTGATGATTGCATTTCTGACACGCAGTTGTGAGATTATCCCAAGTATGCGGGCCACCTTTATGTCTAGGAATAACATGATCCAAAGTTAAATTACTATGACGTCCGCAATATTGACAGGTATGAGCATCACGGGCAAAAACTTCTCGCCGTGATAAACGTCGTTGAGGTGTAGGACGACGAACAAAATACTGTAACCGAATAACGGATGGAGTATCATATTCTGCGTTACCTACTCCATAAATAGGCTCTTCACCTATCTCCAAAACTTCTGCCTTGCCACTAAAAACAAGCAAAAAAGCTCTCTTAACCGAACAAACATTTAGTGGTTCATAGTTCTGATTCAAAACGAGTGACCGGTGTTGGATACTCACATCAGTTCCAAACTCGGGGAGTAAAAATTTACGACCTTAACAAGTCTATCTGATTGGAGATGTCTCAGCTATCCCTAACTCTATCAATATATAGAACTGATTTAAAAATCTTTGATACCGTTAACTTATGGCAAAAATTCTCGTCCTCGGTTCAAGTGGTTATATAGGGACACACCTTGTCCCCGGACTAGTACAGGCAGGTCACTCTGTAAGAGCTGCATCTAGAAATCGTGAAGTATTAATAGGGCGTAACTGGGAAAATGTCGAAATTGCAGAAACTGACATACTGTCTGGAGAAGGTTTAGATGAAGCAGTACGAGACATCGATGTCATTTATTATCTTGTACATTCCATGGCGAGTGGGAAAGATTATGCAGAAAAAGATCGACAAGCCGCTACAAACGTCAGAGAAACAGCAAGTCGACATCAAGTGCAAAGGATTGTTTATTTAGGAGGCTTACAACCTGTAGGTGCTGCATCTGAACACCTCTCTTCCCGAGCAGAAACTGGCGATACACTCCGAAAAGGTAATATTGCTGTTACTGAATTACGTGCAGGAATTATTGTAGGTCCAGGTTCTGCTGGTTTCGAAGTAATTCGCGATTTAGTCAACCACTTACGCGTCATGATTACGCCAAGATGGGTACAATCAAGTACTCAACCAATTGCCCTTGACGATCTCTTACACTACCTAATCCATGTCATCGATACTCAAGAAACTCTTGGAGAAATTTATGATGTCGGAGGACCAGAAATCCTTACCTATGAAGAAATGATGCGGACTTATGCTAAAGAAATCGGAAGAGCTCTAAACGTAATTCGTGCACCTGTCTTGACAACAAAATTATCGTCCTATTGGTTAGGATTTGTTACTGCAGTACCTAGCAGCATCGCACGCCCATTAATTGATGGCTTAAAATGGGACTTATTAGCAGATAACACCTCCATCCAAGAATTATTACCTCGGAAATTACACAACTATAGGGAGTCATTAAGAGCAGCAATGGAAGCAGAGCGTAATGCAAGTCTCAGCGTACACTGGGCTAGTGCTGCATTACCATATCCCGGATTTGTTAGTGAAGAATCATTTTTTAGTAAACAACAGCATGCACAAGGTGTAGCAAAAGTATCTGTCAATAATTTATGGGATGAAGTAATTCGTATTGGAGGACTCAATGGATGGTATGCCTATTCATGGTTATGGAGAGTAAGAGGTATTCTCGATCGAATCCTTGGAGGACCTGGAATGCGTCGAAGAAGAAGACATGCTGAAGAATTACGAGTAGGTGATGTCTTAGATTTTTGGAGAGTGGTACGAGTTGAACCTGAATCTAGATTGACACTACTTGCAGAAATGAAATTACCTGGTCGAGCGATACTTGAGTTCCAACTCGAACCTATAAATTCTCAATCCTCTCGGCTGCGAACCGTTGCACGCTTCCATCCAAGAGGAATTTTAGGGTTAATTTACTGGTATGTTTTGCTTCCGCTACACCCAAGAATTTTTAACGGAATCACAAAGATTTTGGTCAAAAAAGCTGAAGCAAAGAACTATCAATCTTCTACAAAAATCTCACAATGACTATCTATATTTTACTATGATCCCATGAACGATACCGTTTTGGTAATATCTTCACAACGACACGCTTATACGCTGCAGGAGGCAATTCATTATCCACCTTATGTGGAGATTCTCTTTCAAATCCAAGACTTCGATCTTTAAGACGTGTCAATTCCATAACATTCGCTGTTTGAGAAGGATCACGGATTATTTCAGCGATACCATCAATCACAACGCCCTTCAATTCATCATATCTTTCTCCAGATTCAACCAATAACGTTACACGTGGATCGCGTTCTAAATTTTTCACTTTTTGTGATCGACCATACGTCGTAAACATAAGAGAACCATCCTCTTCTAGTACAAACCACATCGGAACAAGATGAGGTGAGCCGTTTTTATTGATACTAGCTACTTGCAATACACGTTCCGTTTTTAACAGTTTACGAATTTCAATGTCATCGAGTTCGATAGTTCCTCGTTTATTTACCATAGTTACCTCTTGTACAACGTTTGATGACTACTTAATTAAGTTTCATATCCACAATCAGCGGTAGATATGCAGATAATTTCTTGTGTGCAATCTCCCGAAAGGTGAAAGACATTTAGAGCACATTATATATTGAATGAATTTATCATCAGCGACAGTACGAAAAAATTCTTTATGTGAACAATAATGATATTCAGATGGTAAATCGTGAACTGCAGACATCCAATGTTGTTCGCTACGAGTATGGATCACATTTTTCATTTTATGTTGATATGGCAAGTTACTATCAGACTTATACAACACATTCCCCTTGACTATTTAAAATATTGCTAACGGATTGACAGGAGATGCAGTTCCACGTTCCAGACGTAACGGTGACAAAAAGAAAGCAAATTCATATTGTGATCTTTGACGACACTCCACAGTTAACCTATCAAGTGCCATATTATCAATAATGTGAATCCCAAAGTGAGCAATTGCCACCTCATGTATCGGTTGATGTGAACCTTCAATACCGCTAGGCATAACATCAGAAACACCATCACATCCTAGTACAGCAACACCACGATCGTGTAACCAAGGTAAACAGTCAGCATATAATCCAGCAAGACCACCACCAGTACGAGAATCCCAATGGCCAACTGATGCACGTCGTAAATCACGACCAGTACCGATCAGTAATATATCGCCTTCACGGACAGAAACACCCTGTCTAAGTTCAGCTTCTTCCAAATCTGTACGATAAATTGGAGTGCCTGGGTCAAGCCAATCGACATTTTTAAGACCTGCAATATCTAATAATACCCCACGACTAACAATTCCATCTTGTCCAGCCATAATACTATTTTTCATCGCACCATCACTACGGACTTCATTCTGATCAAAACCGTTATACATTTTTCCATTAGAAAAGGCATGACATAATGCATCAAGATGGGTAGTTGCCATTCCATGCGATGCAATGGAAAAGTAATCGAGAGAAAATGAAAGTCCTTCTCGAGAAGCTGCGTCACCACCACGAAGAACGTGATGTTCGACAGGGCGTGGATTACCGGGTTGAGGTTCTACAGGTAATGGAAGGGCACAACTCACAACCAATGCATCACTAATGAGATCTAACGCAGCACTTCTAATTTCTGTAGTAATAAAATTGAGAGCCCCA
>JAKUNM010000028.1 GCA_022451865.1 Dehalococcoidia bacterium | reverse complement strand
AGGTTGGTATCCTGTTAGTCAACAGGTAGGATTGACAGGGAAAGTAGTTACTCCAGATTTGTATGTAGCAATCGCAATTTCTGGTGCTAGTCAACATATGGCTGGTTGTTCTGGGTCAAAGATGATCATTGCAATTAATAGAGATCCTGAAGCAAACATTTTTCAAAACGCTAAATATGGGATAGTTGGTGATTATAAAGCTGTACTACCAGCGCTGATTGAAGCAGTTAAGGCTCAAAGTTAGAGATAATTATTGCTATGCAATAATTAATTGGATGCTAGTAATGATCTTCTAGTGTTATTGATCCAAATGCTATTGCTTTGCAAGATCCTTACTCATACAATCACGTACTAGCCAAAGTGGTAAATAATTTATTGAATTGAAAGTAGATTATATGGCTATTATTGGTCTTACAGGTGGAATTGCTTCGGGTAAGTCAACAGCTTCTAGATATCTCAGAGATCTAGGTGCATCGATTGTTGATGCAGATTTACTTGGTCATAAAGTTTATGAACCTGATACTCCTGGGTTCGAAAAGATTGTGAATACATTTGGACATGATCTTGTTGCGGATGACGGGACAATTGATAGAAGAATTCTTGGAGGCAAAGTTTTTGGCTCTCCTGAGCAGATGGATTTGTTAACTAGTATTGCATGGCCAGAAATACGTCGTATGGCTGAATTGGAATTTTCAGAAATAAGCGAGAATGCTTCAGACGCACCAATTATTTTTGAGGCGGCAGTCTTAATTGAAGCTGGTTGGCAAGATATGGTTGATGAAGTCTGGGTGGTAACAACTAAGATTGACGCAGCAATTAATCGATTGGAAGCACGAAATGGGCTTTCACGCGAAGATGCTATTAAGCGTATTGAATCTCAAATGACTAATAAAGAGCGTATCGAATATGCGGACGTGAAATTTGATAATTCCGAAGATGAGGAAAAGCTTCGTAGTCGTGTTGAGTATCATTGGAAAAGATTTCTCAAAAGAACATCAAGTTAAGGATGTAATTCTTGCTTGTAAGATTGGAGAAATTAAACTTCTCCAAATGAAATATGTGGAGGGGTGCTTTTGACTACTATAGAACAATCACAGGGTTTTAAACAGTTAGCAGTAGAGGATTTTCGTATTAGTGAAGAACCTTTTTATTTGCCTATCTCAGATGAAGTAGAACTTTTTGAATCAGCGTATGAACAAAAAATACCTGTTTTGTTGAAAGGTCCTACAGGAGTTGGGAAAACTCGTTTTATTGAGTATATGTCCTGGAAGCTACATAAAAATCTTCAAGATAGTGAAAGTGGTGTCCCATTAATTACTGTTGCTTGCCATGAAGATTTAACAGCATCTGATCTTGTTGGAAGATATTTACTTGAAGGCGAAGAGACGCGATGGGTTGATGGACCCATTACTAGAGCTACCAAAGTTGGTGCGATTTGTTATTTAGATGAAGTTGTAGAAGCTAGAAAAGACACGACTGTGTTGATCCATCCTCTTACAGATTATCGGAGACTATTGCCAGTTGAAAAAAGAGGTGAATTACTTGAAGCAGCTGATGGTTTTATATTAGTGATGTCTTATAATCCGGGATATCAATCTGCTTTGAAGGATTTAAAGCATTCTACACGACAACGTTTTATCGCAATAGAATTTGGATATCCTGATCGAGACCAAGAAACTGAGATTATTTCTAAGGAATCAGGTGTTGATTTATCTATAGCATCTGAATTAGCTAAGCTTGCTGAGAAGGTTCGAAATCTAAAAGAGCATGGCCTTGGCGAAGGCGTTTCAACTCGTCTGTTGGTTTATGCTGGTAAGTTAATACACCAAGGTATCTCGCCCCGTCGTGCCTGTGAAGTGGCTGTAGTGTGGGCATTGACAGATGATCTTGAAGTTCAGAGATCTATTGAAGAGGTTGTCACCTCAATTTTTGAAGAATAGAAATTGGTAATGTCTTCTGTTGAAGCACTTCATGATCAATATTCGCAAGAATTAAAAGGATTTGGCGCCTCTTTGCCTGATGATCTTTTACAGGGATTGCAGGGATTATCAGAAATATATGATCAGTCTCAATTAGAACAATGGGTTAAAATTGGAGTAAATCTTGCTCACCATTCACTTAGATCGTGGGAAGCTACATCTGAATTTTTTCGCGTTAGTCCAGAAATGGCTAAAAAACTTACCTTTTCAGAGTTAAAGCAATGGTCTGAAATAGGAACGTATTTAGCAACCGACGCATCTTTGATGTCTGTGGCGTTCATTAAAGGATCACCTAGTGCTCTAGATTCATTAAATTTTGCTGATCTTGATATATGGGCTAAACAAGGTCAGCGTTTATGTAGAGGAAATTGGAAATCTATTGCTCTTGCTGCTTTATATTTTCAGCAAAGTGCATCTTTACTGAACGTATTATCCTTAGAACTTGTCGATCGTTTAGTTGAAATTATTGATCAATTGACTGAAAGATCCTATGAATTAGCCAACAGTGTATTAGAAAGTTCGTATGATATTTTTTCTAATCTTGCTGAAGAAGATCGTGAACCATTCCTTTTATTTGCTAAATCTGTCACTAGAGCTTCATGGGCGGATACACGCTTATATTTTGAGCGGGGACCAAAATTAATTGAAAACATTTCACCAAATGAGCGAACAATTTTTTTGGATCTTGCCTCAAAAGTAACTATGGATGTTGGACGACAAGGATTTCCTTTATTTGTTGATGCTGCCCAATCATTAGAAGAAATTCCACTAGAAGATCAAAAAGCATTACTGCTCTTTGCTACTAATATTGCACCTAATAGTGCGATCGCTGCGATGGAATATCTGAAATCTACACCTTTTGTACGATCACGATTAACTACAGAACAAATGGAACGTTGGTCTGAAGTTGGTGTTGAACTACTAAGGATGGGTAATGCAGAAGGTGCTGAAGCATATTTCAGATTGGAGTCATCACGTGCTGAGGAAATGCTTGCTGCTTTATCAGCACGAGTCGAATTGCCTAGTGTAAGTAGTATGTTACGTATGTATGCTAAGGCTCTATCTGGCGAACAAGTTGCAGTTTTATCATCAGAAGATCTTGTGGATCGTAATATTGGCTGGATTTCTGAAGCAGCCCCAACTACTGAAGGTACAACTATTTATCTGCCTCCTTTTGTTAATACTTTTGAGGAACAAGGCTCAAACTTTCAGGTGTATAAAGTTTTTACCACTCATCAAACAGGTCGATTAGAGTTTGGATCTTTTAATTATGCATTTAATCTTGATGGGCAACATACTGAATCAAGTGCTGAGTTAAGAGAATCTGACCAATTGCAAAATAAACTTTCTTCAGATGCAGAAAATACTGATGAAGATAGCCATGCTCAAACGGTTAGTACAGAAATACAAAGATACTTTAACCTATTTGATGATCGTCTCTTGATTTCAGGTATTTTCACAATTGTCGAAGATACTCGTGTTGGATCTTATGTTGATCGTGAATATGGAGGTATTCGTAAATGGTTGCAACGGCTTCAAAATTGGGAAGTAGATCGTCGTCCTGAAGTTCGCGCGATGGGGCTTCGGCAAGCATTTGTTGAAAATTTGTTAAGAGCTTCTTTAGGGCGTCCAGATACTATTCGATGGCCACAAGATCGCTATACAACTATGCAAAAAGGAATTAGAGCACTCCAAATGGTAAATCTGGAGCATGCAACTGTTCAAGATTCTGCTGAAGTTGCATCAGCTCTTTATGATATTGCAGTCTTAATCCCGAATGTTCCGCTAGAGTCTGCTGATGTTGAATGGGAACCTCCTGATGAGGAAATGATACAGATTGCACCTGACATGCCTGGTGGTGGCGAAGGTGGAGAAGCACCTATGCCTGCTAGTGGTGATGAACTTGATTTTGAAAACCCCGAGCAACCTGAGTTTCGGGGTGAATTTAAGCCAGAATTAGTACAGCTAATGATGAAATTAAAAGATCAACAACAAGGTCAGACTGACGGTACAGCATCTCCATTGACCAAAGAGCAATTGATGGAATTGCTACAAAATTCAGTCGAAATAACAATTAATGAATGGGCAGAGGGAGATCTTGCTTCTAGTTTAGGGATGTTCCTCGATAATTTGGAAAAAGATGCAGGTACTCCTGCTGGTGAACCTAAAGAACAAAGTGGTGAATCTGGTGACGAACGTGGAGGTGGAGATGGTGGAGATGATGAAGAGCTACCTGTGGAAATTGATTGGTTTTACTATGATGAGTGGGATTTCCGAGCTTCGGATTATCGACCTCGATGGTGTAGAGTAGGAGAACGACTCGGTGATGAAGGTGAATTGGATTATTACCAAGATATTTTACAAAAACATCATGGTTTAGTAATGGAAACTCGAAGACAATTTGAATTAATGCGCCCTGAAAGTTTTAGGAAGATTAAGCGTTTAGAAGATGGACATGAGATAGATCTTGATGAAGCAATACAATTTTACGTAGATAAAAAAGCTGGAGTAGGTCCACTTGCTCGCATTTATACCAGAAGAAATAAGATCGAGCGTGATGTAGCAGTTGCTTTTTTATTAGATATGTCAGCTTCTACAGATGAAGAAATAGAAAAGCAACGTCAAAAATATCAGGAAGAAGAAGAAGATTTCCAAGATGATCCTTCAAAATATTTCCAATGGTTAGCTCAGCGTCGAGCACGCCAAGCTATAGAACCGCCCAAACGTATTATTGATTTAGAGAAGGAATCGACAGTATTAGTTGTTGAAGCCCTAGAGGCCATAGGTGACTCGTATGGTATTTATGGATTCTCAGGCTATGGAAGAGATAATGTAGAATTTCATGTAATAAAAGATTTAGAAGAAGATTTTAATGATCGTGTAAGGAAGCGCATTGATAAGATTGATCCTGTTAGATCGACACGAATGGGTCCTGCTATCCGCCATACAATCCAGAAGTTAGATGATCATGATGCTAAGGTTAAAATTCTGATTATGGTTTCAGATGGACGTCCACAAGATCATGGTTATGGTCGTGATCGTACCGAAAAAGAATATGCAGTGCATGACACCAAGCAAGCCTTGAATGAAGCTAAGCGGAAAGGGATTACTCCATTCCTGATTACAGTTGATAAGGAAGGTCATGATTATCTGAAACAGATGTGTGATGATATTGGATATGAAGTGGTCGATAATATTGAATCATTACCTCGACGTTTGCCTACACTATATCGACACCTTGCTGCGGAGTAGTTAAGATATTTGTTATTTGGTGGATGTGTAGATTAGCTTATTATTTTCCTCAGAAACCTCTACATCCTTTGAAATTAAAAACATGTCTAAATGGCCTATGATTTCAATCATAGCTTGGATAAGTCTTTTTTCAGGTATTTTTGGATATTGTCTTTTTGCTAACCCAAATGGAGTGTCAGCGTGTTCAGCTAATAAATTTCTAATTCGTTTTGCACGAATTTGATGATGAGTATTAAATCGTTTAAATAATTTTTGCGGGTCATCAACAATAGTCCCATGTCCTGGCAGGATATATCTGACCTTAAGTTTCTGGAGAGATTTAACCGTATCTATAAAATCAGGTAAAGAAGGCCATCTTTTATAATTTTCTTTCATCTTTTGAGAAGAAATATAATGCATTCCTGGTGTAGGAATCGTGGTAGGTAATAAGGTGTCTCCACTAAACAATTCCCCAGTTTGAGGAATAAAGCAAACTAAATTTCCTGGTGTATGCCCTGGTGCCTCTAATACTTTAAGATTGTGTCCATTAATCAAATTATATGTTTTTTTTGGTGGCTCTATATTTTCTGGTGCACATGAATACCAGGATAACTGTGATTGCTTTTTATTATTAAAAATATCTGCGGCTAAGTACTCCGGGAACCCATAGCGAATAATATCGATACGCTGCAATTTTTTTTGCAATATAAGATGCTCACTTCCAAGTTCTACTGCAGGAATATCTTTTTTATTAACAAGAATTGTTACTCCTTGGGAAGCCCATTTGTATGCTAGTCCTGCATGATCGATATGTGCATGCGTAATCAATACCTTTTCAACTTCAGAAGGTTTAATATTTAAGTTTTCCAGTGCAGTACTAAGTAGATGCCATGAATTTAATTCATCCAAGTAAAAATCTGGGCCAGCATCGATTAAAAGATATTTCCCATTCTCAAGTTGTAGTGGATAAATTACATTGTTGCCTAGATTTATAAATTGACGATGTTGTAACAGGATTCTTTCCTATTTTTTTTTCATTAAGTATGTTCGTAGTAGAGTTAGTGCAGTTAATACTGCACGTCTTTTTGCAGCAGATCGCCCCTGATAGTATTGACTTAATGAGTATTCAATGTTTTCTCCATCTGTAAGAGCTATATGCATTGTTCCAGGTTTTTGTGCCTCTACCTCTTCGTTACCTGCAATGCCAGTAATCGAAATCGCAATATCAGTATTTAGAATTTCTCTTGCGCGTACTGCCATTGCTTCTGCAGTTTCACGCGAGATTACCCCATGGTCATCAATAATTTTTTGCGAGACACCCATGGATATTTTTGTTTCAGTTGCATAAGTGACGAGACTACCTTTAAGGTAATTTGAACTTCCAGAGATATTCGTTAAAGCATCTGCCATTAATCCACCTGTTGCAGATTCCATTAGGCCCAATGTTAATTTTTTCTCAATTAACATTCTTCCGATTGCACCTTCTAATGTTTCATCATCTGTCCCCCAAACTGCATCACCTAAAATAGTTCGTGCCTCTTTCTCTATTGGCTGAATTAGTGATTCTGCTTGAGATCGTGAACTAGCCTTGGCACTAATACGTGCATGAACTCCGTCTCTTCGTGCATAAATTCCAATGCTTGGATTGGTATTGTTTAGAAGCGGAGTTAGCATTTCATCAACTGTTCCTTCACCAATCCCGGTTGTTTTGATAGTACGTGAAACTAGAATTTCAGAAGATCGTCTTTCGAGCTCTGGTGCAACTTCCTCTTCCCACATTCGTGTCATTTCTGCAGGTGGTCCAGGCATCACGATAAAGACTTTATTGTTTTTTTCTACCCACCATCCGGGTGCAGTTCCTCGAGGATTTGCTATAGCACGCGCCGAAGGAATAAGCATAGCCTGTTTCAAATTACTCTCAGGCATTTTGCGTCCTCTTGATTCCATTCTCCGACGTAAATGGGTTTCTTGTTCATGATCTAATGACATTTCTTCATTTAGTACAGATGCTATTGTTTCTCGCGTAAGATCATCTTGTGTGGGACCTAAACCTCCAGTGGTGATAATAATATCGGATCGGCCCAAAGCCTGTTTGAATGTTTCTGACAACCGTTCTGGGTTATCTCCAGTTTGAGTAACAAAAAGTAAATCAATGCCATAGGGGGGTAAATGTGAAGCAATATAGGCAGCATTTGTGTCAGTGATTTCCCCTAACATTATTTCTGTACCTATTGAAATGATTTCTGCTCTCATAAAATCTCCATTAATTACCTAATATATTTTCGAGATGAGATTTTAATTCTTGATAATCTCGCATATGTATTTTCAATGTATCAAGTATCGTAGGTTCTATCAGATATTGTTCATTGTCATCGATTGAATCGAAAACTAATTTTCCTGATGATTCTAAGTTAGTAGTTATTTCACTGAGTCTAAGAGGTTGTATTTTATGCATAGCTTCACCTCTAATGCGGCGCCAGTTTTGTTGATTACTCATTTTTCCTGAAGCTATACTTAAACGAGCATTGAGCTCTGAATCAAGAGCAAATATCCACGATAATTGATGTCTTAAAGTCCATCCATCCCGCTTGGTACGTGAAGATAATCTAGTTTCGGGGAGTTTTTCTAGCAATTGAATTAAATTTATGCGGGCATCGATAAAGCTATTGAGGTAGTTTTGAATATCATTTGGGATTCTTTCTGAGATGATATTGTCGTTGGTCATTGTTGCCTCGTAGTTTGAAAATATGGATACGCTAAAAGCGTAACAGATTGATGGTTCTAGGTTAATTAACTCAATCGATTGTTAATATTTTATGACTTGATAGTAAATATTGGTGTTATTATCGTTTGAAATTACAACGATTATGGATAATACAAGGATAATTGTGGTTGATTCTAAAATTACTACGAATACCAATGTTACTGAGAACTTTATAAAAGATTTATTTCAAAAAATACTTTTCAATGTTCAGCTTGTAGTCGTTGGAGCTGACGACGTTGTTGAAATATTAGTCAATGCCATACTAAACCAAGGACATGTTTTACTAGAAGATGTTCCTGGTACGGGGAAAACTACTATTGCTAGATCGGTGGCAAAATCTATTGGTGCAAGTTTTGGCCGTATTCAATTTACTCCAGATTTAATGCCTTCTGATGTCGTAGGTATTAACTATTATTCTCAAAAAACAGGTGAATTTGAATACAGGCCAGGGCCTCTTTTTCATAATATTTTGTTGGCAGATGAAATTAATCGAGCAACTCCTAGAACTCAATCTGCTTTACTTGAAGCTATGGAAGAAAAAACGATCACTATTGATGGCGTTAGTAAATTACTTCCTGAGCCATTTATTGTTTTGGCTACTCAAAACCCTGTTGAACTGGAAGGAACTTTTCCATTGCCTGAAGCTCAATTGGATAGATTTTTTCTTCGCACTTCAATTGGATACCCTACCGCATCTGATGAAATGGAAATTATTAAGAGATTCGAGCAAGAATCTCCACTTGAAAAATTGCAATCAGTTGTAACTTCACATGAATTAATGGCACTACGAAAGCATTTGCCTCTAATTCATTTAGACGAAAGCTTAGGACAGTATGCAGTAGATATTTGTCGAGCCACACGTGTGCATGAAGCTTTTGATTTAGGGGCAAGTCCTCGTGCTTCACTTGCTTTAGTCCGTGCTGCTCGATGTCGTGCAGCAATCAAAGGTCGATTATATGTTCAACCAGATGATATCCAGGCTATGTTAAAACCAGTACTTACACATAGATTGATACTGAATTCAAATTCACGTGTGAGAGGTCAATTGGTAGATGATTTAATGAATGAAATCGCGGAATCTATTCCAGTACCTATTATCGATCAAGATTAGGTTATTTTGTGAGAGCGATAATTGATGATATTTGGCAAATAGTCACAATAATTATTATCATTTCAGGTTTTATTACTAATTCTTTTTTGTTGGTGATGCTGGGAGTAATTATTCCAACTTCAGTAATATCTGCAAAATGGTGGGCAAAAATTTCTTTAAATGAAATTATAGTTTCACAGACATTATCAAAACAAAAACTATTTGAAGGTGAAAGTACTACTTTAATTTTGAATGTTCAAAATGCCAAATGGTTTCCAGTTCCTTGGCTTGAATTGAAGAAACAAATTCCTAGAGATTTACAGATTGATGGCCCTTTTATATTTAATAGTTCTACAAATATGAATCAACTATTACTAAATGCATCATTGCGAAAAGATAGTCAAATGACTTGGGAAATTGAAATATATTGTGCCAGACGAGGGATATATCGAATTGGACAATCAGTAATTAAATCGGGAGATTTTTTTGGTTTGTATGAAAATGAAAAAAATGGTGCTGAGCAGTCTATTAATCTTGTTGTTTATCCACAGATCTATGAATTCGAAAAATTGAGCTTAGAGAGTTTGAAACCATTTGGTGATTTACGAGGAAAAGAAGTTATTTTCCAAGATACTTCACAACTCATCGGTATTCGTGATTACCACTTTGGCGATCCTATGAAACATATTGATTGGAAAGCATCTGCTCGCTCAATGAAATTACAATCACGTGTATTTGCTCCCTCTGGTTCATATGCATTAGTTATTGCTTTGGATATCAGTACATTTTCACAGTCTTGGAAGGGTAGTGACCCAATTCTAGTTGAAAGAGCAATATCAGCAGCTGCTTCGATAGCAAAATGGGGTGAAGAACGTGGATATGATTTGGGACTAATTTCTAATGATTACTATGCACGAGGTCGTGCCATTCGTGTCGCAGTAGGAAGGCACCCTGAAAGGCTTTCAAAAATTCTAGAGGCCTTAGCAGCAGTAGATGCATTTACCGGATCTAGTTTGGCAAACGAATTAAACTCTGTTCTTACAGGCGGTCTGCCAATGGGTACTACAGTTGTAGTTATTGCGGCATTAATGTCAGAAGACCTCGCAGATGCATTGTTGAAACTTGTTAATGATCGACATCAGGTATATGTATTAAAAACATCTTCTTACGAATGGCATGAAAATTTGTGGTCTATTCCTGTGATTGATATTTCTAGATCAGTCAATTCTATAAACGTAGAAAAAGATACGGTAAAAACTTTATGACTTTACGATATCTAATTTTCACAGGTTTTCTGTATATCGCCCTCGAAAGTATAGTGTGGTTTTTGGCTAGCAAAATGTATGTGACCATGGTTGGAAGATCTTCGAACGAAGATATGGTGTTTGTGTCTTACCCCGTCATTTTCATAACTGGTATTGTGGCTTTTTCTCTTATAAAAGTACTTAGAAAAATAGAATTTAACTCTAGTTTTTCTGTATTGTTAGCAATATTTTTTTCTTTGTTATCACTCGCATTAATTTTAGCATTTTTGATAATCGATGTGACGGGCGCTCTCTATCAAAATCATCAAGATATGGATCGATTACTTATTAGTGAATCACCTTCACTGATAATCGGCTCCATATTAATTGTTTCTGTTTGGATTCGTCATATGATTTTAGCAAGGAAAACCCTTGATTTTTCTCGTGCTTTACGACACTTCATTTTAGGTTTCGGAATAATTTTAATAATCCTATTCATTGCAAAAATCAATAAGATTACGGGATTTGAAGCTATTGTGATTTGCTACTTTTTTTCAGGATTAATAATGTTAACTATTTTTTCCGCAGAGCATGGTAATAAATTACCTGGTGGTTTTTCGTTATTGTCATTAAGAACAATTTGTATATTCATTACTCTATTAGCAATTTGTTTCATCTCATTGATAGTCACCTTGATTACTCTGGTTGATTGGAATATTATCCTCGGCTCTTTAGTGACATTATTGATTAATATTATCGAACAGATTTTGATACTCGTGCTCACGCCATTTTTTTGGATGTTGACAGCATTGGCTAAATTAGTGTCAGTAGATCCTGTTGTGATCGAAGTATCGTATATGAATTTTATAGATGGAATAACCGAGGCACGTTCAGATAATATTGGGGATACTGGTTCGAATGTCCTACAAGATTGGGGATTTTTATTACTAAAAATATTGTTTGGCACATGTATTGTTTGGGGAGTTTATTGTGGCTTAAGGGCCTTGTTGAGAAAAAATCGTGAGTTAGACACTGAAGAATTTGAAAGTGTTTATACAGATTTGAGTAAAAATTCACATTTCCCTGTACCTAAAATTAAGAATCCGTTCTCTCTTGGTTATAAAAATCAAAAGTCGGTACATATCAATCCAATTTTTGATCTCTACTTAAGAAGCCTTTCACTGTTAGAACAAAATGGATTTGTGCGATCGATGTATGAAACTCCGTTATCTTATGCAATGAGAATAAACCAAAAATTGCAGCAAGCTGTTTTCTTCGAAATTGCGGAGATGTTTGATCAAGCTAGATATGGCGAGCAGTATCCGACAAAAAGTGAACTTCAAAAACTTGAAGATGATTTAGAGAAATGGCAGAAAATTGATAGTAGTACCTAATTTGCATTTGGAGTAATACAGGGACGATCAAAAATTTTACTCAGTACACCAAAAACTTTGTATTTGTCTATTTCTGCACACTTTTCAATGTCATTATTAAAACCAAGTTCAAAAGTTTTTTGTCCATGTTCTGTTCTACGCAATGATTCGGCAAAATTTTTTTCTGATTTTTTGTAAAGTGTTAGAGCCTCTGTTGCACTATCGGTAATTGTTCCTCCTAATGAAACTAATTTTTCAACAAACATTCCTGCTGCAAGCATGTCATCCTCTGCGAATTTTCCTCTTAAACCAGCACAAACAATAAGCACGTCGTCGCCAGAATTAACTGCATGTTTACAAGATGCAGTTAAATTGAGAGGTGCTGCTGCAATTACTGATGATGCACCATAGCAAGATAATAGTGCAGGTGTGCCATTTGTTGTCGCTTGAACCGCGATTAATGGCACAGAAGGATTCTCAAGTAATGCAGTTGGTGAATTACCGTGATCAAATCCCTCAGGTGGTAGTCCGTTTCTTTCTCCAAGTAGTAAAACTTTTTCATTGGACGTTTCGAGAGATTTTTTGAGAATGCGTGCTTCTTCAATAGTCGCAGTCGGATATATTTCTTTGACTCCGAGATCTAACAATACAGTAATTACCGACGTTGCTCTTAATACATCAATTACGATACATGTTTTGCCGTAAGGTATTGTGGTCGGCGGAATGTGGGTAACAGAAATTTTCATTGTTTTATTCTATATTGCAAAATTCTTGGATGCAGTACTTTTGTTAACCGATATGTAAATCCGATGATTTTTGATAAATTTAACTTCATGTTTAAAGGAGCCCATGTGTCACAAGATCACATTGGAGTTTTTGATTCTGGAATTGGTGGGCTTACAGTTGTCCAAGCTTTGTATGATAAAGACCCTAATTTATCTATTCGGTATTTTGCCGATACTAAATTTTTTCCATATGGTGATCGTGCACAAAGTGAAATTACTGATCGTGTAATTGAATCCGCTCAGGTGATGGTTAAAAGTGGTTGTCAACTATTGATCATTGCTTGCAATACTGCATGCTCTGCAGCACTCGAGCATCTGCGTGAATATATAAATGTTCCAGTGGTTGGTATTGAACCACCATTAAAACCTGCAGCACAAAACACAATTTCTAAACGTATTGTAATTTTAGCAACTGAGGGAACAGTTTCGGGGGATCGGTTAGCAAGACTAGAGGCTGATTACGGCAATGATGTTACTGTTGATAGCATACCTATGCCTGGATTGGCTGATATGATTGAAAGTGGTGATATTAGTAGTGAAAAATTAATTTCAAAACTTAAGATTGCATTACGAAGACCGATTAGTCTAGGCGCTGACGCTCTAGCACTGGGGTGTACACATTATGGTTTTCTTAGCGGAGCTTTGAATCAGATATTGCCTAAAAATATACTTATATTTGATCCTGCAGATGCTGTAGCTCGTCGTGCGTTAGCTTTAATTAAGGAAAATCGATTGTTAGAATTATCTACATATAAAAATGATATTCAATATCAAGTTTCGGGAAGTCATCAATTATTTAATTTGGCAATGAATAATATCAGAGCATCAGGAGGAAATATCCCTCCGATGACAAGAGGAAAATTTATGGATTTTAAAGGAAAATTAGTTGATTAATCAGTCTTCAAAAATAGTTAGACGCGGCGGAAATTTTGGCGAACGTTACCTTGATGCAAGCCAGAAGAATCAATCTTTTCTTTGTGTAGGCTTAGATCCTATCCCTGAATTAATTCCTGCTGGTGTTGATGTTAGAGGATTTCTAAGAACGATTATTGAAGTTACGAAGGATTTGGTTTGTTGCTATAAACCAAATATTGCTTTTTTTGAGCAATTTGGTCGTGATGGTTGGGATATTCTCTTTTCGACTATCAGTGCTATTCCTGAGGAGATTCCAGTGTTGCTAGATGCTAAACGCGGTGACATAGGTCATACAGCTAATGCATATGCGAAGGCAATTTTTGATGAATTACAGGTTGATGCAGTGACCTTAAATCCATACTTAGGGTTTGATTCTCTAGAACCATTCTTTTCTAGGGAAGATCGATATTCATTTATTTTATGTAGAACATCTAATCAATCAGCAGTTGATTTGCAAGATTTACAGATAGGTGAGATTAAATTATATGAAAAAGTTGCTGAATTAGCTAAATCATGGAATACGTTTGGTAATGTGGGTTTGGTAGTTGGTGCAACATATCCTGAAGAAGCACAAAAAGTGAGGGATATTTGTCCTGATCAACTTTTACTACTTCCTGGAGTAGGTGCACAAGAAGGTGATTTGGAATTAGCTGTTCAGTCTGCGGTCAAAAGTGATGGTGGAGGCATATTAGTTAATGCTTCTCGTGGCATTCTATATGCTCAGCCGTATAATAATGGATGTGCAGTTGGTGGTTGGGCAGAAGCAACTCGATTAGCTGCTTCTGAGTTGCGTAATCATATTAATAAGGCGTTGTAATTTTTAAAAGTATAATTATTTGAAAACTACTTACTCTATGAGGAGCCGGCTTTGAATGAAGTAATTATTGATAGTATACGAGTAGGTCTTCGCCATTACCGAAGAGTAGTCGTTCTCAAAGAAAAAGATGCTGAAAGATTTCTACCTATTTGGATAGGTGCCGATGTGGCTGATTCAATAGCCTTTCGGTTGCAAGATGTAAGTTCGCCACGTCCGCTAACTCATGACTTGTTAATGAGTATGATTGACTCTTTAGGTGGTGTAATTAAATCTGTAGTTATTAATGATCTGCGTGAAGATACATTTTATGCTTTGATCAACATAGAAAAAGATAATGAAATTATAGAAGTCGATGCAAGATCATCTGATGCTATAGCTATAGCAGTAAGGGCCTCAGTACCAATTTATGTCGCTGATCATGTTTTAGAGACAGCTGCTGTGGTGTTGGATAGTGAAGTTAGTCTGTCTGAAAACATAAGTGAAGTAGACCAAACCCCAGTTAGTAATGAAGAACTAGAAAAGCTCGAAATTTTCCGTGATTTTGTGGATGAGCTTGATCTTGATAATCTTGGACGAGAACCTCAATCAGAAGTTTGAGAACATCTTGATAACTTAATTTGCTTTTAGAGGCGGACTTTTAGATAGTGATTTGAGCAACAAATGAAAATTCATTTGATCGCGGTGCTAAGGCATGATGCCGTTCCACTGATTTCGATCCTTTAGGAAAGAATCATGTGGAGAGCATCAGTGATAAATTTGGTTGGAGTTGGAGCATATCTGGCTACAGCAATTGTGGTTCCCACACTTATTGGCCATTATTTTGATGGTCGATTGAGTACAGAACCTCTGTTCACTATATGCGGTCTTATATTAGGTTTGTTTGTTGGATTAATTGGTGCGTATCGTCAATTACAAGATGTAATTCGAGATACTGATAGTGAACGAGGTTAAAGCGGATGCGCGCTGCAATTATCGCAGTTTCTTTGTTACTTTTAGTAGGTATAGGTGTATTTTTTGTTGGTGGAGCATCGCCAGCCATCATAGTTGCACCTGAAAAGGTTTTTCATTGGCCTGTCATTGGTGGTGTTACCAATACAATGTTTACCTCATGGTTTGTTGTTATCTTCCTAGTTGTTTTAGCTTTTTCGGTAGGGAGACGTCTCTCTCTAGTTCCTAGTGGATTTAGCGGTGCTGTAGAAGCTGCTGTAGAAGCATTTTACAATATTGTTGTTCAAGTTGCAGGTGAGAAAAATGGTCGTCGATTTTTCCCACTTGCTGCAACAATTTTCTTTTTTATTCTGACTTCTAATTATTTTGGTCTTTTGCCCATAAACAACGTAATTGGTTTAACGGAAGTTAATCCTGGATTTGCTGATAAGCATGTAGCGATGTCACAATCTGAGATTCCTATAGTGGGTTTGAATGTCGCTTATATCCCAACTACTCCAGATTCTGTTGATTTAGCTGCTGGTGAAAAGGCTTACATAGAATATAATGGGGAACGTGAATATAAGACTCCTAAAGATGACCATTCCAATACTGCTCCAGTAAAAGAAGCATCACATAGTCATGAAGGTGAAACTATTACAGGATTTAATGGTTTAATAGCACCGTATTTCAGATCGGTAATGACTGATGTCAATGCACCGCTTGCGATAGCTATTTTTTCCTTTTTATTTGTTGAATTTTGGGGATTGCAGACTTTAGGTGTAAGTTATTTGTCTAAATTCTTTAGCTTTGGCAAGCTGCTAAAGGGAGATATATTGGGTGGAATTATTGATGTTTTTGTGGGGTTATTAGAATTTGTTTCAGAATTATCGAGAATGGTATCGTTTACATTCCGTCTGTTTGGAAACATTTTTGCTGGAGAAGTATTGTTGCTAATGATGACATTTTTAGTTCCCTTTGTTTTAGTTGACGTTTTTTATGCATTAGAACTATTTGTAGGTCTAATTCAAGCGTTTGTTTTTGCGATGTTAACTTTAGTGTTTGCAGTTACTGCAGTTTCACACCATGGTGATGAGGCTCACTAGAGTTATGTTTTGTTTAGGTATTGAATGTGAAAAAAGTGTTGCAGGATCATGACGGAAATACGTGTGATCAGAGAGGTATTGAAGATGACAGCTGGATCTATATTAAATCGAGGATTTGTTTTGTTGCTGATGTTAGGAGCAGCATTTCTTGCTTCGACTGGTGTGGCTGGTGCTGCTGAAGGTGCTGCCGACAATGAAAGCACTGCTAACGCCGCTAAGTTTATGGCTGCAGGAATAGCTATGGGTGTTGGTTCTTTTGGCCCTGGCATTGGTATTGGGTGGCTTGGTGGAAAAGCTATGGAAGCACTCGGCCGTAATCCAGAAGCTGCTGGTGTAATACAGACAAATATGATTTTGGGTATTGCGTTCGCTGAAGCTATTGGTATTTATGCACTTGTTGTAGCAATTCTAATCGGCTTTGTTTTCTAATATCTCAGTCGTATATGCGGAGCGTAATATTACGCTCCGCTTGTGAGGACTGGGAGAGGCTATTATGAAATCAGAAAAAAATAGAGAGAGACCAAATTCCGTAGTCGGTTTTTGTCGATATTTCCTTGTGGCATTAACTGCTTTTGCTCTTGCTGCTGTGCCTACAATGGTTGTTGCTGCGGAAGAAGTTGAGGGTATATCTAAGCTCGGTATTAATATTCCCGGGCTAATAGCCCAATTGGTCAACTTTTTAATTCTTCTAGTAGTGCTTAAGATTTTTCTATGGGGACCAATTCTTAAAGTTCTTGATGAAAGAAAGCGTCGCATTGAAGAAGGATTAAATCGTGCTGAGCAGGCTGCTTCTGACGCACTTGCTACAGAGGAAGAAGCAAAAAAAGTTATTGAGCAAGCAAGAGCAGAGGCTCGTGCCCAAAATCTTCGCTCTCAAGAAGCTGCTGCAAAGTTACGTGAAGAATTGGAAGAAAAGGCTAGGCAGGAAGCGAATCAGATTATTGAGAGAGCTCGTGAAGAGATACGACTGGAAAAAGAACAAGTTGTTCAGCAGTTACAATCTCAATTTGCGGATCTAACTATTCATGCTGCTGAGCGAGTGATTAGTCAATCAATTGATAAATCTGCTCATCAGAGGCTGATAGATGAAGTTCTAACTGAAAGTAATTTTGGTCAGGACAAAGAAAATTAAGATATTGAATTTTTGTGCGATATAGGGGTTTTTAGTGATGTTGGCTCGTGAGATTGCAGGTCGTCGGTATGCTTTGGCAATTATGGATATTGCTCGTGAAGACTCAAGTTATGAAGCTTGGTCTTCTGCGATAGACGTGCTTGAAGCAATGACTAATGAGTCTCATTATATTGATGCACTTCAATCTGACGGTATAACAGATGAACGTTTCACATCTATTGTACGTGATATTTTTGCTGATATAGGAGTGAAACAACTCAATCTGTTTCGTTTACTGCGTGGTAAACGACGGATGAGTTTGGGACCTTCAATTGCTTCATATTACCGTGAGCTTCTTGATGAACATTACGGCATTATCCGAGTTACTGTTCGTACAGCGATAGAGTTAGATGATGAGCGGCAAACAAAATTAAGACAACAAATAAGTGAAGAAACCGGTAAGAAAGTGGAGCTATCTACAATTATAGATTCAACAATATTGGGTGGGATGACTATCCGCATTGATGATTTACTTATTGATGCTTCTACTCGTACTCGGTTACAAAGTTTGAGAAGAGAATTTGAGCGTGCAGGACGATAGATACTGCTCGTATTTTGCAGGATATGTTCCTGCTTAGGAGGATCTGATGGTAATTAGAGCTGAAGAAATAGCCTCTATACTTAAGCAACAGATAGAAGGATTTGACGCAGAATCAGTTGAATCAAATGTCGGTACAGTGATTGTTGCAGGTGATGGTATTGCCCAGATACATGGACTTGGGGAATGTATGGCCTCGGAACTTTTAGAATTCAGTGCTACTGATGATGAAGGCCGTCCAGTTCGTGGGTTAGCTCTGAATCTAGAAGAAGAGACTGTGGGAGCAATCATATTAGGTGATTATCAAAAAGTTAAAGAAGGGGATGAGGTTCGGACCACTGGATTGGTTGCTTCAGTCCCAGTTGGTGAAGCTTTAATTGGGCGTGTAGTTAATCCCTTAGGTGACCCGATAGATGAGCGTGGCCCTATAACTAGTACTGAGCAATACCCCGTGGAGCGTATTGCTCCAGATGTTGTAAGTCGAGTTCATGTTGATGAACCTTTACAAACAGGTGTGAAGGCCATTGACGCAATGATCCCAATTGGTCGAGGTCAGCGTGAGTTGATTATTGGTGACCGTTCTATCGGAAAGAGTGCCATTGCTGTTGATGCTGTAATCAATCAAAAAGATGGTGATGTCATTTGTGTATATGTTGCAGTAGGGCAAAAAGATGCAAAAATTGCTCAGACGGTTGCTACTTTTGAAGAATATGGTGCTATGGAGCACACTATTGTTGTTACTTCATCTGCTGCTGATTCTGCAGCATTACAATATTTAGCACCTTATGCAGGCTGTGCTATGGCTGAATATTTTATGGCACAAGGAAAAGACGTATTAATTATTTATGATGATCTTTCTAAGCATGCTTGGGCTTACAGAGAAGTATCTTTGCTGTTGAAAAGACCACCAGGTCGTGAAGCTTATCCTGGAGATGTTTTTTACCTTCATTCTCGACTGTTGGAAAGATCTGCTCGAGTGACGGAAGAACACGGTGGAGGATCGATCACTGCACTTCCAATTATTGAAACTCAAGCCGGAGATGTTTCTGCATATATTCCTACTAATGTAATTTCAATTACGGATGGACAAATTTTCCTTGAATTAGACCTATTTAACTCTGGACAGCGTCCAGCAACTAATCCTGGGATTTCCGTTTCTAGAGTAGGTGGAGATGCTCAAACAAGAGCGATGAAGAAAGTAGCTGGAACTTTACGTCTTGATTTGTCTCAGTTCAGAGAATTACAGGCATTCGCGCAATTTGGTACAGATGACCTTGATGCAGCAACTAGATTGCAGTTAGTGCGAGGGGAAAGGTTAACTGAACTTCTAAAACAACCCCAATATCAACCTCAAACTCTTGCTCAGCAGGTTTCTATTTTGTATGCAGGTGTTAATGGTTATCTTGATGATGTCCCAGTCGAAAAGATTGGTGATTTAGAAAAAGCATTCCATGAATTTATGGCAGCAAGTCATTCTGCGGTTTTGGATGAAATTATGTCTTCTGGAGATATCGATGAATCGACTGAAGATGGCTTGAAAAATGCTATTCAGGAATTTCTTGGATCAGTTGCGTATTAATTAATTTAATAAGGTGGTTTTATAGATGGCTGGTGCAGGAAGCGTTCGGGCAATTCGACAGCGGATTAGTTCTGTTGAAAATACAGCAAAAGTAACAGGAGCAATGGAATTAGTTGCTGCCTCAAAAATGCGTCGTGCTCAAGAACGTGCACTTAATGCGCGTCCATATGCGACCGAAATGCGTGCTATTCTCTCTAAACTATCCTCTTATGCGAATCAATCTCGTAATTCAGACTCTGTACACCCTTTACTCTCCGAGAGAGAAGTTAAGAATTTTGCCCTTATTCATATCACTGCTGATCGTGGTCTTGCAGGTGGGTTGAATGCCAATATGAACCGTGCTAGTGCCTCATTGATGCTTGAGCGTCAGCCAGAAGTTGATCGTGCTTCAGTTTTAGCAGTAGGTCGTAAAGGTAGAGATTTTTTCCGACGTTCTGGTTTCCCGGAATTGGGTGAATTTACTAATATAGGTGATTTTCCTGAATTATCAGATATTTTACCTATAGCACGTTTGGTAATTGATGATTACGTCTCTGGTGAAGTGGATCAAGTATTTCTTGGGTTTCAAACATTTGTCAATGCAGCTGTTCAGCGTCCGACGTTACGTCAAATTTTGCCAATCGATCCTCCGGAGGATGATAATAATAAAGATACCGTTGATTTTTTGTTCGAGCCTTCTCCAGCTTCTATTCTCGAAAATTTGCTTCCACGCTATGTCGAGATGCAAGTTTTTGAAGCAGTACTTGAAGCTCAAGCCTCTGAGCAATCTGCGCGCATGGTAGCTATGAGACAGGCTACAGATGCAGCAAATGAGATGGTTTCAGATTTGACACTTACATATAACAAAGCGAGACAAGAATTAATTACTGGTGAGTTGTTAGACATTGTCGGTGGAAAAGCAGCTCTAGAGCAAGATTAGAGATTTGATAGGAGTAAACATGGCAGCTACAGGTAGTGTTAGACGTGTTATTGGTACGGTAGTAGATATTGAATTTGCATCAGGAGAGCTTCCTGAAATATTTAATGCTGTTAACGTAGATATGGATGGTCAATTACTAGTAACTGAGGTACAGCAACATTTAGGAAGTAATTGGGTTAGATGTTTAGCTTTAGATTCTACTGATGGTCTACGGCGAGGTGCTTCGGCTGAGGATACTGGAGGGCCTATTTCAGTCCCGGTTGGTGATGAAACACTTGGAAGAATTTTTAACGTCGTTGGTACTCCTCTAGATCCTGGGGAAGAAATTAGTGACGATCAACTTCGATGGCCTATTCATAGACCTCCGCCTTCATATGCTGAACAAGAAACTCAGACAGCAATTTTGGAAACGGGTGTAAAAGTTGTTGATCTTGTTGCACCTCTGCCTCGTGGAGGAAAAGTTGGACTATTCGGTGGTGCAGGAACAGGAAAGACAGTTACTAATACTGAACTGATTCGTAATCTTGCAGCTGAACACGGAGGACTTTCTGTGTTTGCTGGAGTAGGTGAGCGTTCTAGGGAAGGTAATGACCTCTGGCATGAAATGCAAGAATATGGGGTTTTAGATAAAACCGCACTTGTATACGGACAAATGAATGAACCTCCTGGCGTTCGATTACGTATAGCTCTTACAGGTCTTACGATGGCGGAATATTTCCGAGATGTTCGTAAACAAGATGTTTTACTTTATGTTGATAATGTCTACAGATATATATTGGCCGGAATCGAAGTATCAGCTTTATAAGGAAGAATTCATTCGGCAGTTGGATATCAACCAACATTAGCTACTGATATGGGAAATTTACAAGAAAGAATTAC
>JAKUNM010000027.1 GCA_022451865.1 Dehalococcoidia bacterium | reverse complement strand
AAAAACTTCTTCACCTACACGTGGTGCTGTCATGGGAGTATCTATCCATCCAGGTATGATTGTATTAGCAGTAATACCATGTCTTGCTAGTTCTACTGCTAAACCACGTACCATGGAAATAACTGCTCCTTTTGTAGCTGCGTAAGCTTCGTTTTGTGCAGCTCCATCAATAGCAGAGAGACTCGAAGTCGCTATGAGCCTCCCTCCGTTTCCATGTTCAATCATATGGCGTGCTGCAACCCGGAATGTAAAAAATGTGCCGTCTAGATTGATACTTAGGATTCTTTTCCATGTTTCGGTTGGGAAATTCTGAAAATTCGCACTCCCACCTGCTCCAGCATTTGCAAAACATGAATCAACTTTTCCAAACAGTTCTAATGTTTTTTCGAATGCATTTTCAACGGCTTGTTCATTTGAGACGTCACATTGTAAAGCTTTTGCATTACCCCCGAGAGCTTGTAGTATTTCCTCAGCATGTACATTTTTCTCAAGATTAGTGCCCCAGATGCAAACATCAGCACCAGCTTGAGCCAACCCTTTTGCCATGCCCAATCCAATACCACTGTTTCCACCAGTGATTAAAGCCACTTTTCCCGTTAGATCGAATGCTGAAAAGGACATATGAACTCTTTTCTAATTGATAATCTCTATTGTTTCTATATCACACGAATCTTACGTCAAGTCGTATGATGGGTATATGAAATCATCTAATCGAAGTAGACGCACCCCACCCGGGATGCAACAACAAATGTTTAACGATGTTGAAAAACATTCACGTCATTCGAATATGCCTTTAGCCGCACGTGTTCGACCAGAAAAAATTGAAAATATTTATGGGCATGATGAATTGTTAGATGAATCAGGTCCCTTATCTTATTTTATTCGAAGTAATGGAAATCAATCACTGATCTTGTGGGGACCGCCGGGGTCAGGCAAAACAACACTTGCTAATATTGTGTCATCTGCAACTACTGCACATTTTGTAACATTATCGGCAGTAACCAATAACCTCGCTGATTTAAGACAAGAAATTACATATGCAAAAGAACGTATTGCAGCAGGTGGTTTGAGGACCATTTTATTTATTGATGAGTTGCATCGATTCAATCGAAGTCAACAAGATGGATTACTACCTCATGTCGAAGCAGGAACAATAACAATGATTGGTGCAACGACTGAAAATCCTTCATTCCATGTTGTTGCACCTCTTCTCTCACGATGTAGAGTGTTCCAGCTAACTTCACTTAATGAAGAAGCCATCATCCAGATATTATGTGACGCTATTGAAAATGAAATGGGATTAAATAATGCTGTAAGTGTTAATGAAGATGCACTTGCACTGATTGCAGTATCTGCGGCTGGTGATGCTCGCGTTGCTTTAAATACTCTTGAAGCCTCTGTTGGCATAGCTACAGAAAATAGTGATGAGAACAATCATGATGTTGTGACAAAACAACACGTTGAGTTTGCATTACATGATCCTGTTTTACGATATGATCGTAAGGGTGATTACCATTTCGATACGATTTCAGCTTTTATTAAATCATTAAGATTTTCTGATCCGGATAGTGCTTTATATTGGCTTGCACGTATGTTGGAGGCAGGTGAAGACCCTCAATTTATCAGCAGAAGGTTAATAATTTTTGCTAGTGAAGATATTGGATTGGCAGATCCATCTGCTCTTAATATGGCAGTTGCCTCACAGCAAGCTACGTATTTTGTTGGAATGCCAGAAGCGAGAATTATACTTGCAGAGATCACGGTCTATTTTGCTTTAGCTAAAAAATCTAACAGTACGTATGACGCATATAATCGTGCATTGTCCGATGTGGAACAAACTCGTAACGATGATGTACCTATGCATTTACGAAATGCACCAACCAGTTTAATGAAAGAATTGGGTTATAGTGTTGGGTACAAAAACCCACATAGCAATGATTTAAATGAACAGAATTCTCTCTCTAACCGTCCAGAGAAAATTGCGAAGAATAAATACTATTTTCAGAAAAAAAATGACCAGCTTGATTCAGAGGAAATTGATTAATTTTGAATCAGATACAAAATTCTCTTCCGATATCAATGGTGACTATAGCAACTTTTTCGTTGTGGCTTTCACTTTATTTCTATGTTCCTTATCTACCGTTGAGGGCTCTTGAATTGGGTGCATCAAATACTGTCATTGGTTTGGTTATTGCATCATATTCGATTGCACAAGTCTCGTTAAGAATCCCCATTGGTGTCACTTCTGATCTCATAGGCAAACGCAAACCTTTTGCTGTATTAGCTTTAGCGTCGGCAGCTCTAGGAGCATTGTGGCTGGCATATGCTCCGACGCCGACACAAATGTTTTTTGCTCGTTCTGTTACAGGGATTGCTGGTGCAGGATGGGTTGCTGTGAGTGTTTTGTACGCATCGTATTTTACTGCAGAAAAAACCGGACAGGCGATGTCTCGTTTAATGTTTGTCAATGGACTTGGTTTAGTTCTGGCTACTTTTGCCGGAGGAGTGATTTCAGAACTCTGGGGCACGAACGCAACTTTTTTGGCTGGAGTTATTTTAGGTGTTGTAGGCACAATTTTACTTTTACTCGCACCCGAGCCTACGTTACAGAAAACTGAACCATATTCGATGCAAAGTTTTCTTGAAATTTTGAAACATCCTCTTGTTTTAATTGTTTCTATTGTCGGTATTACTACACAATTTGTCAGTTTCGCAACAAGCTTTGGTTTTGTACCCATTTATGCTGAACAAAATGGTGCAACTGATGCTGATATAGGTTTTATCACTACTTTAATGTTTGCAATGTCAATGGTGGGAACACTATGTGCTGTTCCATGTGCCAGAATCTTTGGTTATCGTGGGGCAATTATACTTGCTGCATGTTTGATTGCTCTGGCAGCATTTATGCTGCCGTTCACACATACTTTTTTTGGTATTGCATTTTCTCAATTACTTAATGGTTTTGGACGTGGTTTGATAAATGCTGTGTTAATTACACTAAGCGTCCTTGTTGTGGCTCCTAATAAACGTGCTACTGCGATGGGCATTTATCAAGCACTATATGCAATTGGAATGTTGTCAGGGCCGGTTATCGCTGGCTTAGTTGCTGATTGGAGTGGTATAAACACTGTCTTTTTCTTATGTACTTTCATTTCTCTTGCTGGAATTGCTTTTACACACTTAACAAAGATGCCAAAGGTCGCGTAGTGATATATTAGTTGTATTCAAATTTCTGAGGTACTAATGGACCATATTCTCTCAATTGACCAAGGAACAACAAGTTCACGTGCAGTGATATTTGATGAAATTGGTACCCCGATAAATATGGTTCAACAAGAATTTTCACAACATTTTCCATATCAAGGATGGGTAGAACATGATCCTGAAGAAATATGGACCGGTATCAAAGACATTTTAAAAGGTATTAATTTCTCAAAATTTAATTTGGCAGCAATAGGTATTACAAATCAACGTGAAACTACCTTGATCTGGGAACGTTCCTCTGGAAAACCAATATATCCTGCAATAGTTTGGCAAGATCGACGTACTGCTGAATATTGTCAGAATCTTAAAAATTCAGGAATTGAATTTTCTGTGCATCAGAAAACTGGTTTGATGTTAGACCCATATTTCAGTGCAACAAAAATCAAATGGATATTAGATAACGTATCAGGTGCACGTGAGCGTGCTAAAAATGGTGATCTCGCCTTTGGGACAATAGATACCTTTTTGATATGGAGACTTACAAATGGTCGTTCACACGTCACTGATGCTACAAATGCATCAAGGACAATGTTGTTTAATATCCTAACCCAGAATTGGGATCAAGAATTACTTACTCTTTTTGATATTCCTGAAGCTATTTTACCTGAAGTTCTAGATTCTGCTGCTGAATTTGGTGTATCAGAGGATCTTTTATCTGGGACGGTCATTCCAATACGTGGTGTTGCTGGAGATCAGCATGCATCAACTATCGGCCAAGGATGCACTTTACCTGGGATGCTAAAAAGTACTTATGGCACTGGTTGCTTTGCAATGTTAAACACTGGGGAAGAGATGAAATATTCGAATGAAGGATTGTTAACTACACCCGCATACCGCCTCGATGGTAAGGTTACCTATGCTTTAGAAGGATCTATTTTCATGGCTGGTGCAACCATACAATGGCTGCGTGATAATTTAAAAATAATTCAAAATGCTTCTGATACAGAATTGTTAGCGCAAGAATTGAATTCAAATGCAGGCGTTTATTTGGTTCCAGCATTTGTAGGTCTTGGAACTCCATACTGGGAGCCTGATGCTCGTGCTTCTATAACTGGACTGGGACGTGATTCAGAAATAGCTCATATTGCCCGTGCAGCCTTAGAATCAGTGGCTTATCAAACCTTTGATTTAATTGCTGCAATGGTTCGTGACTCAGGATTAAACATTCCCAGTGTTCGGGTTGATGGAGGAATGACACAGAATAATTGGCTAATGCAATTCCTGGCTAATGTAATTGATATTACTGTTGAACGTCCTACTTTTATAGAAACTACGGCGAAAGGTGCATTTGTATTGGCCGCTCTTCAATCAAATATTCTAAATTCGATTAGCGATGTTGAATCTGCCTGGATCGTCGATAAAAGTTTCGAATCCGATATTAAAGAATCACAACGGCGACAACTTATTGATGGATGGCAGCAAGCTGTTGATTCAGTGATAGGGCTTTCGAAATTTAAATCATCGAAACAACCGAATGAAGATCAGTACTATTCTGAAATAGGTAAAAAAATTGCTAATGAAAATCTTGATGATCTAATGTCTCGTTTGATGGATGATTAATTTTTTGTGCTGGCGGCATCAACTATTAGCGATATGAGATTTTCGCTATCGGCCTGATAACCGACGTCACAGTTGATTCGTGGACTTGATTTTCTTTCATCAACTACAGTCATACCTCGTGTATAGATTCCATCAAGTTCAACAATTACATTCCGTTTTTCAAATGTAAAAAATTCAGGATGCGTGACTGCTAAAACTGCACAAGGATCATGCATCGGTACGGTAATATTTCCTGTTGAAGAGCTAATAAGATTTTGGTACGAATACAAAAGAATTGATACTGATTTACTAACGCTATTCCCAATATTTTCCGACAAAATTTTGGCGTGTTCTATACCCATTTGAACTTGCCTAGTTAAATTCAATCCAATCATTTTTATGTGTGCTCCTGAATTGAATACAATTGAGGCAGCTTCAGGATCTGCAAAGATATTAAATTCAGCTGATGCAGTGGCATTTCCTAGTCCATAGGCGCTTCCTCCCATCAACGTAATTGACTTAATTCGGGAAACGAATGCAGGATCTTTTTCGATTGCATGGGCAATATTTGTTAAAGGGCCTAAAGCGATGAGTGTGAGGTCATTCTCTTGTTTGGTTATGTCTATCAAATAATTGTCCGCATGTTCAGATGCTATTTTATTTTCAGGTTCTGGAAGTATTAATTCACCCAGCCCTGTATGCCCATGCACATGTTCAGCAGTAACTGATTGTTTGGAGTATGCATGTGATGCACCTGAATGGATCGGTACGTCTAAATTTAAGAGTTCACAAATTGATTGTGTATTTACTGTAGTAAATTCTAAAGGAACATTTCCAGCGACTGTTGTAATTCCAATGATTTCTGAGAAATGATTCGCTACTACTAACGCGATTGCATCGTCGATACCTGGATCACAATCAATTATTACTTTTGGTTTATTGTGAGAGACTGAAGACAAATCTATCCTCTTAAAAAGACAGGACTGTCTGCAGTAGAATGTTCATTACTGTATGTATAGCCATCTTCATTGAATGCAATAAGTTCTTCAGGACGATCAATTTTGTTTTTGACGATCCATTTCGCCATTGCACCTCGTGCATTTTTTGCAAAGAATGAAATAATTTTGTATTTGTCATTTTTCCATTCTCTGAAAATGGGACTAATGACAGAAATTTGCGGGTCATACCCATCGATTGCTTTGAAATATTCATTGGAGGCAAGATTTATAATTTGATTATTTTCCATATTTTTTAGATCTTGCATTAATAAGTCAGAGATTGATGTTCCCCAATATTCATAAAGATCAGTAGCGTTATGAGTGTTTAGTTTAGTTCCCATTTCTAATCGATAAGGTTGGATGAGATCTAGTGGCCTTAGAACTCCATAAAGTCCAGATAATATGCGCAAGTGTGACTGCGCATAATCTAAATCATCACTATTGAATTCGTCGATATTCAAGCCTTTATAAACATCTCCAGTGAAAGCAAAGGCAGCAGGTTTAGCGTTTGTTTCATTGAAAGGGATATTAAATGCCGCGAATCGGTCTGCATTTAATGCACCGATTTTTTCACTTACATTCATTAAAGACATGAGGTCATTTGCACTATAATTTCTTAATGTATTTATTAATTCACAACTATTTGCAAGTAATCTTGGTTCAGTGCATTTAATCTCTAAAGCAGCTGAATCAAAATTTTGACCTTTTGCGGGTGACAAAACTACCAACATTCCAATATCTTACCTCATAATTCATTAATTGAGGGCAATAATATGCAAATTACAAATTTATATAAATTCCCTATCAAAGGGTTCACACCCAAAGAAGTGAGACAAATTGATTTTGATTGTTTTGGTAATGTACAAGGTGATCGGGTTTTTGGATTTTTATTAAATAAAATCGAACTTGATGCTACTAGTTGGTTATCAAAAAGATCGTTTCTGACATTGCAAGGCAATCCTCTAATTGCAAAATTCAATTCGAATTTTGATGAAGCTAAATCACAACTACATATAAGTTTAAATTCTCATATATCTGCAACGGCTGATATTCGGAAAACTTCAGATAGAATTTACCTTTCTAACTGGTTGAGAGAGCAATTGCTGAAAATAGACTCCTCGATAAATATCCCTCGATTTACCTTGATTGGCGATGGACATACTTATCGTTTTCACGATAGAGAACAATCGAGTATCTCAATAATGTCATCATCAAGCTTAAAAGTATTTGAAGAAACGGCTGGAATAAAAATTGATGAGCGTAGATTCCGAATGAACATTACTATTGATGGACTCGATCCATGGCAAGAACTGGATTTGATCGGAAGTGCGATTCGGATTAATAATATTAAATTTAATGTTATAGGCCCAGTTGTAAGATGCTTAGCAACACATGTTAATCCAGATACTGGTGAACGTGATTGTGAAGTGATGTCAATTCTCACAAAAAAATTTTCTCATGAGCGCCCTGTTATGGGTGTGTTAGCAGTTCCTGTACAAGAAGGTACTGTTTCCATAGGCGATCGAATTGACATTGTTTAGTGGCAACTCGGTTACTAGACAGAGATGCAATCATCGATCGCTTTAATCTCATATAAAGATAAGTTTCCTAATGATTCTGCATCTAAACATTCCTGTAATTCATTTTGATTTTTGACACCCAAAACTACAGTATCTACATTTTTCATACTTAGTGTATATCTGTGCGCTAACATCGCTGATGAAGTTCCAAATTCTTTCGCAAGTGCTCTAAAAGGTGCCGCTTTTGCATAATCAAGTATTTCAGAATGGTCATTTGGTAATGCTCTATCGATTTTGTCTGTGAGAGCACCTGCTTGCACTGCACGAATACCCATAACACCTACATTATTATTATGAGCTAACTCAATTGCCTTGCGTGGATTCGGTTTTTCTGGAGAACGATCGAGTCCTCCTCCAGAGTCTAATAGATTTGCTATACACTGTACTACCGCTGGTTTTTTTTGCTCTTCGAGTGCTGTATTGATTGCACTAGGCCAACCAATACCTGTTATACCCCAATGACTAATCAAACCTGAGGTTTTTATTTTTTCGAACGCTGGTATTACATAATCAGTATATGTACTTAGGGATGTCCCGTTTTCTGCTAAATCACTATCAGGGATGATATTACTGTGTAGAAGAAAAATATCAACATGGTTCAGTTGTAACCGACTTAAACTTTCGTGCAGACTTTCAATTAATCGAGAATATATCTCTTCGCCGGGAATGTTCCTTAATTGACACTTAGTTGTAACTTTTATTCCTGAAGGTAGATCACCTTTAAATGCTTGCCCCACAACATTTTCTGCCTCACCATTTCCATAACTTGGTGCTAGATCGATAAGTGTAATTCCATGATCTACTGCATCGAATACTGTAGCTATAGCTTGATCTCTGCTTCGTTCTCCCCAGACAGCACCAATGCCACCACCACCTAAAGTGAGTGCACTGACTTGGCCAAGTTTACCTAAGTTACGTAATTCCACATTTCCTCCAATTAATATTCCTTATCTAATCAAATGGATTTTCCTGTGCATATTTTCCAAGTTGTACAGTTAATTCTTCTTGTAATTGAATTGTTAACCCTCCGTCAACAACCAAAGGGTGTCCGGTAATAAATGCTGCATTATCAGAGCACAAAAATGTAATTGCATTTGCTATATCAGCTGGTATACCTACTCGACCTAACGGATATTGTTTGGCGAAAAAATCCAGCATCTTTGGTTCTTTATTCCATCGTTCTTGTAAACGTTCAGTCACGATATGACCTGGTAAAATACAATTAACGCGAATATTCGAAGGGCCAAAATCAACAGCCATTTGTTTGGTCATTGCTATTACAGCAGCTTTTCCTGCTTCATATACCAATCTATTGGTTTCAACCAATATGCCATGGACTGAAGCAATATTAATGATGACACCACCCCCGTTAGATTGCATATGTGGAATAGCATGTTTTGCTCCAATAAAGAGTGCTTTTGTAAGAACGTCCATTGCAGAATCCCAACGTTCTTCTTCTAGTGTGACTGCGCTGCCTCTATTAAGAACATCATCCCTGTAACCATTTTGTACGAGGAAGTCGATATGTCCCCATTCATTTATTGCAGTATCAATCATTAACTTGATTTGTTCGCTGACAGATAAATCAATTTGGATTGCTTGTGCTGATCCGCCGTTATTTTCTATTTGTTGTGCATTCTCTTTGGCTGCTTCGTAATCTTTATCAGCAATTAAGACATTTGCACCTTCAGATGCTAATTTTCTTGCTGTTTCGGCACCAATACCCCACGCACCACCAGTAACAATTGCAACTTTTTGTTGAAATGACACTCTAATCTTCCTGTCGTATTGGATGCATTAAGCGATTAAAGTATTTACGAGTTTTTCAAAAACTTCCTCTGCTTTTTGCTCCATCTCGTTATCAGTCGCATCTTGTATTGGATGAGGAACAAACACACGATTCAATTCGGGTAACCCCAGCATTGATGCCTGTGCAGTAGCTGCATCAACAAATTCTGTTGATGCTATAAAAACTGAAGGGATTCCTTGAATTTCGAACCATGTCGTATCGTGCACACTGCACGTAGTACAAGATCCTCAGTCAGCTAGTGCTTCAATTACAAAACCACATTCTTCAGATATTTTTCTTCGTAAATCTTCAGGTGCAGGTTTTGTAAATGTTGGTTTCGTATATCTACGAATTTCAACATCTGGTAACCGTTCATCAAACAGTTCTTCCAGACGGTTAAGTAGTACATTTCCTCGCGGCTTCGAAATGTCCAGCAGTCCTACAACTCCACTGATATGTTCAGGGCGTGAGGTTAGTTCGCGTTTTATTGGTTTTCGTTCATCAGTAGGATCTAATATCTTCATTGTCATAATCAACCTTCTATCTTTCGGCTAACAACCATCGAGCCACGTGGGCCTGTTGCCCAACCTTGGAAAACAGATGTAAATTTTCCAGCGTCAGAACCTGCCACTACTAAGTGTATATTACTTGTAGAAGCAAATTTTGGCACTAGTCTTTCTAAATCCGTTTCATTGGGACCTGTTTCACCAAATTCTGCGAGTGAAGCACCAACCCCCGAATGCTCGTCAGCTAATAAATTACGCAATGGTTTTAATGTTGCTTTTTGTATCTCATCTAAAAATTTTTGCTTACTCCAACCATTTTTTGTGATTGTATCCAGATGCTCAGGGCATAAAACAAGTAGTATGTCTTGATCGCCTCGGGCACGTGGATGTGGGATTGATTCCATAACCATCGCAATACTACCGGTAATTTGTTCTGGTGTTCTGGAATTTTGGTCAACCACTAAGCTGGGTCCACCAGTAACAGCAAAAAGTGTAACGACAGACTCACTTTGATCGAATCCTTGTTGGACATGATAAGGTTCCCAAGGAGAGCGTTCCTCTCTTTCTGCAAATGCTAGCGTATATTTTGAAGGACTTGCTAAAGTCGATCTTTCGGTCCCACCTGTTTTTGCCCCTCCAATATTGCGTAAGACAAGACGAATTGCACGTCCAATAGTTGCATTTGCCCTGTGACCTGCCCCTAGTGCCCCAAGCCCTGAGTTCATTTCAATTTTTTCTCGTATAGGTCCATTGATGATAACTGCAGGCGTGCCACCCATCGTTGTAGCACTGACACCATGTATATTAAATTCATCAGTGCACATTGCCTCAACTGCAGTGATTACGACAGGCAGATAATCAGGTTTACAGCCTGCCATGACTGCATTGATTGCAATTTTTTCAACAGTTGCTGGTGCTAGATTGGGTGGTATATCTGCAACAATTTCTTGGGCATCACGGTGTGACCCTTTAATCATACGAAGTACTCGTTCGGGTGTAGGAGGGATAACAGGCAATCCATCAGTTAATTCTTGATCAAAAAGAAATTCATGCACATCGTCATGGGTTGCTATATCTATTTGTCGAGCTCTCAATGGGCTTCCTGAAGATTCAGCTTCTAAACGCTCTGCTATGCCCGGTTCAACAGAGCGTGATCCACATCCTGGGTGACTTTCCGGATAACTATCCCACTGTATTGCAGGTACAGCTATTCCTGTGAGATCAGACAATTTTTGTATTAAATCAATCCAGTCTTGTTTTCCAAAACCAATAAATTGTGTCAAAGCATTTCCTACACTGTCTGTAAGGAAAATTGTAGGAACTGTGTCCAGGTCGTATTCAAATGAAACCTTTAAAGCATCATCGTTAAGAAGAGAAGTTGCCAGTTGATGAGTTTTAATCATTGAGCTATTTCCAGCATGATCTTGTCCAATTAGTAATACTTCTACCACTGAGCTAAATGTTTTTTGAATAATTTCAATGAGTGGCAGTGAAAGTTGACAGGTTGGACAATCTTCCTTCACAAAACATAGAAGAGATGTTTTTCCATTGGGGAAATCGTAATTTCTACCTTGCATATCGTGCAATGAGAATGATGGCAATCTGGTTTTTGTAGACATGACAATATCATATAGGATGCATCAATAAGTAACATCATTCTATTACAAGCCAAGATAGAAATTTAAAAATTATAATATGTTTCCGATATATCATTCCTGTGAGGAATAATATGACAAGAGTAATTTTATACACAGGTAAAGGTGGCGTTGGCAAAACGTCAATTTCTGCAGCAACTGCTTTACGTGCTTCTCAAAATGGTATGCGCACAATTGTTTTAAGTACTGATTCTGCTCATAGTTTGGGTGATTCTTTAGATATGCAACTTGGACCTGAACCCAAAAAAATTGTCGATAATTTATGGGCACAAGAGACAGATGTCTATTACAACATGGAAAAATATTGGGGAACTGTACAACGTTGGATGGAATCAATACTTGCCTGGGAAGGATTCGATCCAATTTTAGCTGATGAAATGGTAGTGCTCCCAGGTATGGACGAATTGGCAAATTTATTATGGATACTTGAACATCATAGAACCGATGACTATGACTTGATAGTTGTCGATTGTGCCCCAACTGCAGAAACATTCAGGTTGTTGAGTTTTCCAGAAGCTGGGAGATGGTGGTTGGAAAAAATCTTTCCACTAAGTAGGAAAATTTCAGGATTAGCTCGACCAGTTTTACGACGTGTTTCTAGTATGCCTTTGCCAAGTAACGAAGTTTTCGATACCACGGCAGATCTTATGGAACAAATCGAAAAAATCCAGCTCGTATTAAGCGATCCAGAACAAACATCAGTTCGTTTAGTTACAAATCCTGAGCGAATGGTTATAAAAGAAACTCAACGTGCGTTTACGCAATTAGGATTATATGGATATCGTGCTGACCTAGTAATATGTAATCGAGTACTTCCTGATGAAGTAATTGAGAGTGGGTATTTTTCTGAGCAAGGTGCCAAACAAAAACAACACCTTGAGACACTCCATGAAATTTTTGGGGAGATACCGATTAAAATTACACCTCAATTCGATCACGAATTAGTGGGTGTAGAATCATTAGAAAAATTGGCCACTATTTTATTTGATGATGAAAATCCAGCTACATTTTTCCATGATGAGTTACCTTTTGTTATATTCACACGTGATCAAGATGGAGATCAATTTGAAGATTCTCCCCTTGGAGCTGAAAGTTTAATGAAGCTAAAAATTCCATTGGTAGATCGTGATCAAATACGATTGACACAAGCGGCTGAAGAATTAATCATAGAGGTCGATCAATATCGTCGAAATATGTTGTTGCCTCGTGCACTCCAGCAACGTGCAGTTTTGTCGGCTAAGTTAGATAAAAATATATTGAATATTTGGTTTGGAGAGAAAAAATAATATGGATGATTCTCAAAAAATTCGCGATTTAGAAAATCGTCTAAACAAATTAGAAGAGTCTATTGAATCAAAGCAGCAAGGCAAAAGCACTTTGATCGATCATGAATTTTCGACACGTTTGCGTAATATTGTGAGTGAACAAATGTTACTTGTCAGTGAATTTACAAAAGCTCTTTCTGATATTTTGAAGGTTACTTCTAACGAATCAGATATCGATACTGAGAATGATAAACGTAATCGTGAAATAAAAATTGATTAGACAATGAATTTTCTCTTTCATTCACGTACATGGGATGCTAATCCTCTCAATGAGAGATCTGATGGAATACATACCGATACAGAAGCTCATAATTTAGGATTTCAAGGGGCATTTGTTCCGGGTGTTACGTTATATGAACACGTCGTTAGCGAATTGCTAAATCAAGGTGTGGATTGGCTCAATAGTGGAAGAGCATCATACCGATTTCGTTTGCCAGTTTATAATAATGAACGTGTAACCTTTTCAATTAATGCAGAAGATAGATCATTCCAAGTAACAGGATCTGATGGAAAAGGACCACGTATGTTTGGAACAATTGGTTTAGAAGAAAAAACACTCGATATTGACGAACTGGTGCCAATGAATCCAAGTAATGAGAAATTGGGAAAGTCAGAACAAATTGGGTCTGTTTTACAGATCGAAGAATATTTTGACGTCAATGTATATTCAAAACCTAACAATTCTAATTTTCCTAATAGAATCGATGATAAGGTACTTGTTCCTGTAGGAAAATGGGTTAACCCTGTTGATTTAATTACCACGCATTTTGACGAATCAACTACTATACATCGTACAGGAAAAATTTGGCATCATTCTCCTCTTTATGCAGGTGAAACAATGATTCGTAAAGGTATAATTACAAACCTGACGGAGCATAACGGCCATCAGATTGTTCATTTTTCAGTGGTACAGATAACTACCACTGGCCGTAAATTAGTTACTATCGAACATGAAAGTATTTATCGTTTAGCAAATGTTAATTAAAAGAACTTAGAGGTTTTATGGAAGTCGGATTAGGATTAGATGCTGCATTGCAACTTAGTCTTGAAGAGCAAGAAACACTATCACGTGAAGCTGCCATGTTAGGTTATACAAGTATTTGGACACCAGATGGAATAGGTAATGACGCTTTTCAACTATGTGCTCTTCGATGGAAAGCTACAACTGAGATTGTAGAAGGTGGACTAAATACAGGTATATCAGTTTCGCCTGTGGCTTTTCGTTCACCAGTATCATTTGCAAGTAGCTCAAAGATCTTAACGAATTTAACTCGAGGAAAATTTTCTTTAGGTATTGGAACTGGAGGAATATACCAACCTTCTGTTCGGAAAAATTTGGGTTTTAATACAAAATCTGCGTTGGCAGTTATGCGTGATTACTTAATTACAATTCGTAAACTACTCGACGGTGAGACCGTTAATTATGAAGGTGAAGCAATTACGCTAAAAGATGTCAGTATTGGCGCTCCTTCTGATTATAAAACACCCGTATTATTGGGTGCACTAGGACCAAAAATGTTAAATCTTGCAGGCGAACTTGCTGATGGAGCAGCGATGAACTGGTGTGATACAGAACGTATTTCCTGGAGTAGGGAACGCGTTAATGAAGGAGCAATGTCTGTTGGTCGTAATACTAATGAGTTGAAACTTGTGCAATATATACGTGTGTGTGTAGATGATGATCCCAAACTTGCTCGCGATGGGCTAGCCCGTGCCACAATTCCTTATGCTTTACGTGATAAAGTTCCTACTGCTCGGGAACGACAATTTGCATATCGTGCACATTTCGAACGTATGGGTTTTGCTGAAGAATTACTTTTTCTCGATTCTATTCGTAACCGAAATGGTTCATTTGATGAAATTCTCGAAGCTTTTCCAGATGAGCTTCTTGAAGCTGTTGGTGTTTCATCGGATATAACTAATGCACGCGATAAATTTTATAATCTTGCTGATGGATTAGATACAGCAATTGTTCGCGTAGTAGCTGCAAAATCTGGATTAGATTCGATCCGAGCAGTTATGCAATCATGTGCACCTAATAATTAACTTAATTCTTTTGAGTTGATATTTTCCCATCAAGGTCTGTTTTGATTTGCCCAAGTGATTTGGGTGTTGAGAGCATGATTATAAGGGAGATAACTAACAGAACAGCTATCACCCATATAGCTGTTCTGTCATTATTAGTAATACTTATACCGATAGTTACAAATAATGGACCGATAAAAGAAACGACACGACCCGAAAAACCTAATAGACCATATAGCGGTGCAGCTTCTTCTTTACTCACGCTTTTTGCTACTAACGATCTACCTGATGATTGCACAGGTCCAATGAATAAACCTAATGAAATGCTTGCTATCCAAAATATCAACTCTCCTTCGGTAAATCCTATAACCGCACCACATAATATTAATCCAACTAAGGAAGCATTAATGACCATACGTGGTCCAAAACGATCATCAAGGTGTCCGCCAGGAATTGCTCCAACTCCAGCAGAAATATTTAAAGCTATTGCGAAAAGAAGAACTTTTTCAGTAGAAAAATCGTAGAGGCTAGCGGCTATTATGCCTCCGAAAGCAAACAGTGCAGTCAATCCTTCAGCTAGAAATAGTCTTGAAAGTAAAAATTTCCAAATTCCACGGTGCTTAAGTAACTGTATTATTTCATTTTTGTTCAGATTGCTTGTGGCGTATCCAGGTTCTGACATACGTTCCTGTGGGATGCGATATAAAGAAATGATCATTGGTAGAGCAAAAACGAATAACCAAAGCGCAGCAAAAGGACTTGCCGCACGAACATTAGCTAAATTTATATCAGATATGATCCCCGACTGGATGATTGGTAATGCCAAGAGTAAACATACTACTCCACCGACATACCCTAAACCCCATGCATTGGCAGACACACGTCCAGCTCGCTCAGGTGGCACTAACACACGTAAAAGTGTGTTGTATGGGACAAATGATGTTTCTACACAGAAACTTCCTATACCTACAAGAAGTAGTGCAAGTATTGCGTACTCAGGTTCAGGTTTAACGAACCACAGCCCCAATCCTGTGATTGTACTGATTATTATGAATATGGTAAGTACTGATCTGTGTGTACGTATACCATTGAATTTTAAACCGAGTAATGATCCACCAATCCCGACGAATATACTTGTGAGTGAAACCATCCACCCCCACGCAACCGCACCACCATCACCATCCCATACTTCTTGAGTAAAGTAGACACTAAAAACAAATGTAGCGATTACTGCACCGTAACCTGAGGTTGCCCAATCATATAAGGTCCAAGCTAATACTTTCCCTTTAGGCATGCTCGACCTTTCATGTTGACGTAGCGATTCTCTCACCAGATCTCTGTTAAGGATAGCGAAGAAAATTAAGTGTAATTTTTTTGTCGTACAAAAAAACATTAATGTTAGTGATATTCTTGTTTCTAAGTTCTCAACGCACTCTAATCAAATACACTTTATGGTAGAAACTAATTCCTCGAGCGAACACACATTAAGGCCATGGTCTGCATTCGCATATCGCGATTTTACTATGCTTTGGCTTGGTGGTGTTTCAATGATGATCGCAATGCAAATGCGATTATTTACGTGTGCACAATGGATTTATGAAGAAACAGGTTCTGAATTTCAATTAGGCTTACTTGGGGCTATCCAATTTTTACAAATGCCTATTGTGATATATGGCGGTATTTTAGCTGACATTTTTGATCGCAAAAAATTGATGGTTCTGACGCAATCAATATCTTTCGTTGCACTGCTGATGCTTACTTTTGCAGCATTTAACGGAAATTTAGCAGTTTGGCATATATATGTTGTTCACGGAATTACCGGAATTATGAATATGTTAGGAAATTCTGCCCGTCCTGCAATGATTGCCCGTGTGGTACCACGGACTCATCTTACTCATGCTGTTACGACAAATACTGCCACATTTCAAATTGCTGGTATTGCCGCTCCAATTGCATTTGGACTTATTTATTCGATCTGGGGTGTTTCTTCAGCACTTGCTGCCACTACATTTGTGTTAATGATAAGTGTAATAACACCTCTTGCTATTCGTGTTTCAGGTACTCCTGAAAAAGCTATTAAGCGAGGATCCTTCGAATCACTTAAAGAAGGATTTTTATTTGTCCGTCACCATAAAATATTCCCTGGTCTCTATTTATTAGATATAGGTGTGACGATTTTTAGTTTTTATCGATTTCTTTTTCCTATATTTGCAGAAAGCCTTTACGGAATGGGTGCTGTTGGTGTCGGTCTTTTAGCATCAGCTAATTCTTTTGGAGGTATTGCCGGTAGCGCCCTTGTTCTTTATACCGCGAAAATGTCACGTAAAGGAGTATTAGTCCTAGTAGCAACTTCTGTTTATGCCTTATTACTGATTGCATTTGGATCGATTCATATATTTGCTATTGGTTTAGTGATTGTCGCTGGTTTAGGTGCTACGGATGCGGTGGGGATGGTTATGAGGCAAACAATAGTTCAATTAACTACACCTGATCGATTGCTGGGCAGAGCGAGTAGTGCACATTCATTTGCTGCCATGGGTGCAAATAATATCGGACAGATGGAAGTTGCATTTATGTCAGGAGCTATCGGTGCAGGTTCAACCATGGTTTTAGGAGGAGTAATTGCATTTGTTGTCATAGGTTTGGTATGGAAATTTGTACCTGGAGTTTCTAATTACCGATATCAGCATGTTGATCATTCTGATCTAACAGAGAATCCCTCACATTCCAATAGTGGAAGCTGAGGATATTTTGTATAGCGTTGATCTTTTTTTGAAAGAGTGCACATTATAAAAGATGTTTTTTTTGCAGTTTTAATTTGTTTTGACCAATTACAATATATACAAATCCCCAGATTTTTTTGATACATGTTAGATGCCTTGGATCAATCTAGATCGTAATTGTGGTCCCCAAAATAATCGATAATCCCGAAGAATAAGTATCTCTCGAATTGGATCTTTTCGACATCAAGGGCTTTTTCAGTCATTGACGATTATTGCTTTTCCAATCACTTCGCGATTAATGATGTGCTTAAGTGCATCTGAAGTACGTGACAAAGGTACTCGATGAGAAATGTAAGGTTTAATACGACCTGAAGCCAACCATCCCATTAATATGTCATGGTTACTGTTTGACCATTCAGGTGCATGGTTCGCCAATCCACCGATTGTGTATCCTATTACTTCTGCATCTTTTACAAGTAAGTGATTTGTTTTTGCGAGACCAGGCCTTCCACCTGTAAATCCAACGATTAATATTCTTCCGAAAGGTGCAATACAGCGCATAGATTCATCGAACACATCACCACCTACAGGATCATAGATTACATCAGCACCTAAGCCATTTGTAAGTTCTTTTACTTCTTCACGGAATCCATTTGTGTAATTGATAACGTGGTCAGCGCCCATTTGTTTAACAATATCTAATTTTTTATTAGTTCCAGCGGTAGCAATGACTGTTGCTCCCATTAACTTTCCTATATCGACAGCTGCTAAACCTACACCTCCAGCCGCTCCATGAATTAATAACGTTTCACCAGCTTTAAGACGTGCTCGTTGCATTCCGTATAGAGCAGTTTGATAGTTACTCCGGAACCCTGCGGCAAGCTCTAGATCAACACCTTCAGGAATTAGAGTGAGTGAATCTACGTCGATTACGGCTTCTTCGATGCATCCAGCAGAAGTGAGCACCGCATCGCCTACTTGATATTCTGTAACCGAACTTCCAATTTCAGTGACATACCCTGCAGCTTCATTGCCTAAAATAAAAGGAGGTTCAGATTTAACTTGATATTGCCCTGCAGCAACGAGAGTGTCAGAGAAAGCGATCCCGCGTGCTTTAATTTCTACGCGTACATCATTTGCTCCAATAGTTTCAATTCGATCAATCTCTTTTACGACTAAGTCGTCAGGTCCACCATATTTTTCAACAAATACTGCTTTCACGAGAGCCTCCTTTTTTTGATTAAATTAATTTTCTAAAACTGTTGTTTCTGAATCTAGGGAAGTGATAGATAAATGTGACATAGGTGCTCCTGTGTCATGTGCGCCATGCCAATGCTCAATATTCGCAGGTACTACAATAGTGTCGCCTGCAGATACAATTTGTTCACCTGTCCGATCTCCAACCTTACCAATTCCTGACACAATATAAAGTATTTGATCGTGTGAATGCGTATGCCATCCAGCACGAGCGCCTGGGGCAAAATGCACTAATCCAACATTATTATCTTCGGTATGGTTTTCAGTTAATGAAGCACCCCAAACTGATCCTCCCTCAAAGATGATATTGTCAGTTCGTTCAATTGTATTTTGTTTTGCGGATTGTAAGATATGTATATCCATAAATACTCCCTAATAGGCTAAGCTAGTCTAAAAACAAATAACCTTAATTGCTAATATTGGTTTACTATAAAAAACGATTTCGAAATATTGTTTAAGGTATGAAATGTCTTTTCCCCGTCTATTTTTTGGTGATTTTATAGTAATTTCTTTTTTTAATATTATCGGGTTACTTTCACATTATTCTTTAAATCAAATCTTCAATGTTGATGTACTTATGCGCACGATAGTGCCCTATTGGCTGGCTATGGTGTGTGTTTTTTTTCTTAAGAAATTTTTTGATAGATCTTCTGTTTTTTTGATAAAAAAGTTTTTTTTCAACACACTTCAGTATTGGATAGTAATTTTTTTAGTTGCTCAATTTTTTCGATTTTTCATAATAGATAGTTGGAGTGACCCCGTCTTTTATGGAATTACTTTTCTAATAGGTTTTATTTGTATATCTGTATGGCGATTAATATTTTTTCTCTTGTTGTTTAACTACAAAAGCAATAATTAATCATTATTCCCTTGAGTTTTTTCCAAGATCTGTTTTAAAGCATTTTGATCTATTTCAATCACTGGAAGATATCCGTATTGTTCGCATATTTCTGCAAAAACTGTGATGTACGTATTACATTCATCTTCAGATTTTGATTGGATCATGATTATGTCTGGATTGCGTGAGTTTTTTTCTTTTTCAAATCCCATTTCAAATTCGAGTGAGTAATCTTCTGCATCTAGGTATTCCATGCCTAGATGAATTATGACGTCATTGAAGTACACATTCGTTTCAGGAAAAATTTGTGCAAGTGTTCCAAAAAAAATTCTTGCACGACCTAATCGTTCTTCTTCACTTAATATGCTCATAGTTTCTTTCTTGCTAACAATAACTATCGATATTTTGATTTTGTCTAAAATTCTATAACGAAGTATGCTGCATTTAGTAGTTAAGTAATTGAAAAAGGACGTTGTATGACTTCTGTGAATCAAAATATATCGAATTCAGTGACCTTAGTATCTGGTAGCCCTAACGTAATGTCGAGTTCTCGTCGTATCGGTGCATTAATTCTCGACAAACTTTCTGAAAGAAAATTCGAAACCAATATTATTGATTTATCAACTTTAGATTCTGAAGCTCTTCTAGGTAGAAAAGATGATGCAGACGTCTCTTCAGCATTGGAGAAAGTCGATGAAGCTAGAATTATTGTCATTACATCACCGATATATCGTGCCACCTATACAGGTCTCTTAAAAGTATTCTTTGATCTCATGCCGCAGGGTAGTTTAACTGGCAAAATATGCGTACCTGTTGCTACCGGTGGAGGTAATATGCATCAACTTGCTGTGGATCATGGCCTTAGACCTTTAGTCGCGAGCTTGGAAGGTTTAACTGTTGCGAATGCAATCTTTGCTACATCTAATGATTTAGCTGAAGATACACCTTCGGATGCATTACGTAATATGCTCGATAATGTAATTTACGAGATTGATGCTCTCATTTAATTTTTTAGTTCTCCAGTGCACTGGTCCCATTTTTGTGTCGGGAAATATCTGATAATCAAATCGTATAACTCAGGATCATTCTCTTTGATCCATTCATGCGTATCGTGTGAATACTTAAATCCTTCCATGTCCATTAAATAACCTTCAACTGTCATGGCCCAGTATTCTCCAACGTAGTGTTTCATACCTTGTTGTTCGCCATCGTCAAGGTGCTGCGTATAGTTGGTGGCAAATATTCCCTTGTCGATAGCTGACAGCGCAAGGTCATATATTCGCTCATAGAAATACAACTCATTTATTTGCTCAAAGACAATGCCGTTAAGTGTATGAACTAATTCATGCATGACGGGATCGCCACCCCGATCTGGATTTCCCGGATAGCACAACCACTCTGCGTTGGCAGTCATAGCAGCATCAGTGACTCCCATTGAAAATCCGCCCGGCTCGTTTTCACCTTCGAATTCTGGCAGTTCAGAGGCTGTGCTTTCTGAACCTGGTCCAAATAAAGATATACGGACGTTGTTCTCTTTAAGAATGTCGTGAAACTCTGGTCGAGCAGAGAGCATATAATTCACACGATCATAGGCAGCCAGCATTGCACGAGCTGGCACTTTTTCTCCTCCTACAATAATGACTCCTGATGCTGTTATATATTTCGTATAGTGTTCAAGGCCGCTGGGACTAGGGGCCTTAATTACTTCACGGCCCGTTTCAATGTATGGGAATGATTCCCATTTTGAAGCATGCGCTGGCCAGCTGGTTCGCCAGTTCATTAATTTGGAATGGGCGAGTACCGAGTTCCTTAAGGTATCTCGGCCATGGAATGTCTCACATACGGTAACTACATAATTAACGTAGTCTTCCCAAAAGTACTCAGGATGTGATCCGAAAGAAATCGATTCGAATTTTTTAGGGACATTGCTTGAAACATCTTGCAAGAACATTTCGAAGTACCAAGTAGTAAATGGCCCGTTTCTCATGACTTTATCGCCATCTCGAAATGTATATGTTTCGTTACGAGCGACGTCCCAACTTTTAGCTTCTAGATTTTTAAAATAGTCTATTATCGGTATTTCGACTGTCCCATAAAAAGGGTCATTCGTGCAATTCTCGCCCCATAATTTAACCTTATCAGAATACTCAACTTTTACACCTAGTTCGGGTAAGGATATTGGCGTGGAAGTTACTGTTGCTGGAGATGGAGTGGTTGCTACTACTGCAGTTTGAGCTTGTTGAAGTTCTTGTATCTGATTTTTAAGTTCTGCAATTTCTGCATCATTATCATTCGAGCAACTGATGATATTCAGCATACATATTGCTAGAACAACAGTTAGCATTTTCATGCACAATATCCTACTAGAAATCTTGATTTTCCGAATATATATCTCTCGCATGAGGCTACTGATTGACTCAATTCCACATGCTCCATAGAAACAGAAAACCAATCAACCCGCTTGCACCAACAAGAGCTAATTCATAAAGTTTCATCTTCAGCCAAGACACCCCCTGTTCCTGAAATTCATTATCTTGAATATGTCCTTGCAGAATCGGTAATTGGAACCACAAAATTAAAGTCCTAGTATTGTGCCTTTTGAATCTACATCTAGCTTTCTAGGAGAACTTGGAAGCCCAGGCATAGTCATAATATTCCCTGCAATTGGGTATATGAATCCTGCACCTCGAGAAACACGCGCGTCAGATACAGCGAAAGTGTAGTCTGCGGGGAGTCCTTTTAAGGAACTATCATGCGAGAGCGATAAATGAGTTTTCGCCATACAAATAGGTAAATCTGACCATCCATTTCGATCGAACTGACGTAAAGCTTTTCTCGCATTGGAAGACAGATTGACGTCTTTGGCATTGTACATTTTTGTGGCTAAAGATTCGATTTTAACTTCTAAACTATCAGACACTTCATACATATATTTTATTTGAGGTTTTGTACCGTCAGTTGCACTAACTACCGCCTCTGCTAATTCTACTGAACCCTTACCTCCTTGCATGAAAGCATCGAACTCAATGGCAAAATCAGCTCCAGATTGTTCCGATTCTGATTTAACGATCAATAACTCCTCAGCTGTATCTCCTGGGAATTTGTTAATTGCAACAACGACAGGTAGACCAAAGCTTTTGATAGTTTTAATTAGGTGACTAAGGTTTGGCATGCCTTTTTGAACAGCGTTAGTTGATTTGACACTAAGTTGACTTAATGAAACCCCTCCGTGTGATTTCAATGCTCTTACAGACGCAACAATCACTGCAGCATGTGGACTTAAATCGTTAAACCGTGATTTGATGTGCATGAATTTTTCGAAACCCAAATCAGCACCGAATCCAGCTTCCGTTAAAACGTAATCTGAATAAGCTAATGCCATCTTGTCTGCTATAACAGAACTACATCCATGCGCAATGTTTCCAAACGGGCCAGTGTGAACAAAAACGGGCTGACCCTCAGTTGTTTGAACAAGATTAGGCTGAATCGCATGCCTTAACAGAGATAACATTGACCCTACTGCACCAATGTTTTCAGCTGTTACAGGATCTCCAGAAACTGTGTAACCCACAACCATTCTATTTAGTCGAGTGCGCAGGTCGTCCAAATTAGAACACAGTGCAAGGATTGCC
>JAKUNM010000026.1 GCA_022451865.1 Dehalococcoidia bacterium | reverse complement strand
AACATTCAATCGACCATCACGCAATCGAACCTTCGCCTTAACTACCAAAGCTGTATCTGCAACAATTGAATCACGGTTCTCTTCATAAAGTTCTGGCCATACTGTTAAATCTATACTATTGGTAAAATCTTCCATTGTTACTATTGCGAATGGCTTGTTCTGCCTTGTTACTAAAGTACGTACATTCGTAATCCAGCCCGCAATTATAATTTCTGTCCCTGATCTAGTTGCATCGATATCAACCATTTGTGCGGTAAGATATTGACTAACATCATTCGCGATCTTCTCAAAGGGATGTTTCGAAAGATATGTTCCTATATATTCTTTCTCCCATATCAAAAGCTGCCGCTCATCAATATTAGATGTATCTAAAGAAATAGCCTGCAACGTTTGTTCATCTTCCAACAGATCAAACATTGATGTTTGTCCTGTTTCGCGAATTCTGAATTGCTCTTGGGCTACTTGCATTAACCTATCGACTCCATCAATGATTTTACCGCGCTCACTAAACTCATCTAATGCACCTGATTTTGCTAATGCTTCGACCACTCTTTTGTTAACATCACGCGGATTAATACGACTAACAAAATCATCTATTGAAAGGAACTCACCATTCGTATTACGTTCATCAATCAATTTCATAATTCCAGAGTCACCTACATTTTTAATTTGTGCTAGACCAAAACGAATACCTAACTCACTCTTCTTTTGATCAATACAAAAATTAGCTTCTGAAAGATTAATATCTGGAGGAAGGACTTCAATATTTAACCTCTTACATTCCCTTATAGCCATCGCCAATCTATCTTGAGAGCTGCCAGCTGCCATTAAAACTGCTGTCATGTATTCCAAAGGATAATGAGCTTTCAAATAGGCGGTTTGGTAAGCAATTGTTGCGTAAGAAAAGGCATGTGCTTTGTTAAATGCATAACCAGCAAATGGTTCAAACAAGTCAAAGAGTATTTCAGCAGTGTTTTTTTCATATCCTTGAGAGACAGATCCTTCAACAAACCTCTCTCTTTCCTGTAGCATTACTTCAGGTATTTTTTTGCCCATCGCTTTACGCATAACATCAGCTTGACCCAACGTATATCCAGCAAATTGCCTGGCAATCTGTAAAACTTGATCCTGGTATGTAATCACACCATTTGTTTCATCCAAAATATTGGCAAGATCGTCGTGCGGATAATGGGCTTCCGCTTTCCCGAATTTAACATCGATATATCGTGGAATATGCTCCATAGGCCCAGGTCGAAACAATGCAACCATAGCTGCAAGTTCTGCGATATTTTCTGGTCTTAATTCTGCGACATAGCGCCTCATACCTGCTGATTCCATTTGAAAGACACCAAACGTTTCAGCACTAGCTAACAATTCGGCTGTAAGTTTGTCACCATCTGGTAGCTTAGTCAGATCAATCTCTTCACTTTTTGATTCAGCTATGATCTTCACTGCTTTCCCTAAAATTGTAAGATTGGTCAATCCCAAAAAGTCAACTTTCAACAATCCAATCTTCTCAACATCAGCCATCGCATATTGCGTTGTAGGTAATGCATCTTCATCCTTAACACCAGTTGGTCTTTGTAATGGAACGATGTCCATTAATGGTTGCCGTGAAATAACTACACCAGCTGCGTGAGTTGAAGCATGTCGGGCAACACCTTCCAAACTTCTTGCAGTATCAATCAATTCTTTACTAGTAGATTCTCGCTCATATGCTTCGGCAAACTCGGATGACTTTTCAAGTGCACTATCAATAGTAATATTCAATTGCTCGGGAATCATCTTAGCTAATCGATCTGTCTCACTAAGAGATATACCCAGGGCACGACCTGTATCTCTAATAGCAGCTTTCGCCCCTAACGTTCCAAAAGTACATATTTGCGCTACTTTATCTCGTCCATATCTTTCTGAAGCGTATCGAATAATCTCTTCACGTCGATCATCTGCAAAATCAAAATCAACGTCTGGCATTGAAATTCGCTCTGGATTTAAAAATCTTTCAAAAACAAGTCCATATCCTGTGGGTTCTATATCTGTTACGTCTAATGTATACAGGACAATCGAAGCAGCAGCAGAACCTCTTACGCCCATAGGAATCTTACGTTCTCTAGCAAATAAAGCTAAATCACGAACAATCAACATGTATTCTGAAAATCCTGTTTGTTCAATGATATTTAATTCATAATCCAATCGCTCCTTTTGCTGATCCGTCAGATCTGGATATCGCCGATACAATCCTTCCGTACACAATTGGCGTAAATATTCGTTGGGAGAAGTACCTTCTGGGACACCAGAATCAGGAAGGAGCGTTCTCGTGAAATCAAGCGAAATATCAACTTGTTCAGCAATATTTAGTGTGTTTTTATATGCTTCGGGAATTTCTGGCAGCAATAGTTTCATTTCGGAAGCGGATTTTAAGTAGAATTGATCACTGCTGAACTTAAATCTGTTTACTTCATTCACGGTTGAATTTGTACCAATGCACAAAAGTACATCATGCGCATGTGAATCTTCTGCATGCGTATAATGTGAGTCTTGAGTTAACACCAACGGAAGATTCATTTTTCGGGACAAATCAGTAATCTTTGGAGTCAATTGGCTAAACTCATCAATACCATGCTCCATTACTTCTAAGTAATAACGGCCTGGAAAGACATCAGAATACCAACCAGCCACTTGCTCAGCACCAGTAACGTCACCTTCACGAAACTTTGATAACAACTCCCCAGATGGACAGCCAGAAAGGACAATTAAACCTTCGGAATATTTTTCTAATAATTCACGATCAACTCTAGGTTTTCTGTAGAAACCTTCTAAATGGGAAAGGCTCGACAGTTTAAGTAAATTACTATAACCACCTTCATCTCTTGCTAGTAGAGTTAGATGGTAGGGCCAGTCACCAGTTTTTTTCTCAAAGCGACTACCAGGAGATACATATGCTTCTAAACCTATTATAGGTTTGATATCCAAAGATTTAGCTTTTTCATAAAATTCCAAAGCACCGTGTAGCTGTCCATGGTCTGTAACTGCTAACGCTGGCATCTCAAGCATCTTTGCTTTCTGCACCATAGAATCTATATTTGACATACCGTCAAGTAACGAATACTCACTATGCGTATGAAGATGAACAAACGACATCAAAACCCTGAATTCAATAAATAATTAATTAGATAAACAGTATACTCGCATAAACATAAAGCTACAATTTTTACACAAGGTAAGCTATCCACACTTCCCCAACAAAAATGTAATTATTCAGGGACAACGTCTAATTCAAAAGTAGAATGCAGTGCGTTAACTGCATCATGTACTTTATCGGCTTTTACTACACAGGTAATCCGGATATCACTAGTCGATATCATTTCGATATTGATATTGTTTTCATAAAGGGTTTTGAACATTAAAGCGGCAAATCCAGGAGCACTCGCCATACCTGTACCAATAATAGAAACAGTACCCAAATCAATTTCTGAAATAATTTCCATGGCTCCTAGAGACAACTTAACCTCATTTACAACTTTTAGCGCTGCCGTCAAATCTTCAGGTGCAATTGTAAAGGTCATATCCGTCAATTTTTCGACACTTGCATTCTGTACAATCGTATCTACCGAAACATTTGCAGCTGCTAGAGGGCCAAATAGGTGTACTGCTATTCCTGGTTGATCTGGGACCCCACGCACAGTAACTTTTGCAACTTTATCTTGGTGTGCCACACCACGGACTTTGTTTCCTTGTTCCATAGTTATCTCCCTATGAATTAATGTTCCGTCAGCATCTTCATTAAAACTACTCAAGACCAATATTGGTACATCATAAAGTTCGCCTATTTCTACTGCACGTGCATGCATGACACGTGCGCCAGTTGAAGCCATTTCCAACATCTCTTCGTACCCAATTTCTTGAAGGGGACGTGCCGAACTGCAAATGCGTGGATCAGCGGTATATACTCCCGCAACATCTGTATAAATTTCACACTGGGAAGCATCCACTGCTGCTGCTAGTGCAACTGCAGTGGTATCTGATCCACCACGGCCAAATGTAGTTACATCAAAATCGCTAGAAATTCCCTGGAAACCTGCAACTATGACTACACGCCCTTTTTCTAATTCAAAATCAATTCTATCGGTTTTTATTTCTGAAATCCTAGCACGTCCAAAAACATCATCAGTAATAATCCCAGCTTGAGCCCCACTTAGACTGATAGCATCCACCCCCAAGTCATTGAGTGCCATAGACAGCAAAGTGCTCGTAATCGTCTCTCCTGTACTTAACAAGACATCCATCTCTCTAGGGTTGGGATCTTGCGACATTGACAAAGCTAGTCTATTTAAATCATCGGTAGTATCACCCATGGCAGAAACAACCACTACTATCGAATCACCCTGTGAAACTCTGTTAGAAATACGATCTGCAACATTCTTAATATGCTCCGCTGAAGCGACAGAGGAACCACCGAATTTTTGAACAATACACGCCATCTAAAACCTACTATTCAATACTGAGCAATTGTGCACCTATATCGCTCATCGAACAAATAGTAACTTTTGCTCCTAAATCATGCTTTTGTGACGCGGCTGTCAGAGCAGTAGCAATTTTAGACGAGTTTAATTTATTAGCAAAAGCAGCAATTGATGAACCGCCTCCTGACAAATAAGCAGCATAAGCACCAGCGGAGGTTGCTACATCAAATAGATCATACATTGCAGGAAACAGCTTCGAACGGGGGGGTTGATGTAGAATATCTTGAACTCCAATATCCAATAATTCATAATTACCTTGAGTTACTGCGGCAATTAATAGTGCTACACGACCAGTATTGTGCACTACATCTTGTCGTGAAAGCTGAGCTGGTAAACTTTTCCTCGACTTTTCTGTAGGCATCGAAAATTTAGGTGTCAAAATCACTAAACATAAATCATCCGGGATCGATAGTCCTATCTGATGTATTTGATCTTTATCACTCACAACTACACGTAAACCGCCTAAGATAGCAGGCACGATATTATCGGCATGCCCTTCAAGTTCAACTGCGAGAGGTAGCATCTCTACTAACTTCTTCTCAGTACCTGCTAGAGCATTAGCAGCCATAATTCCTGCAGCGCGAGCAGATGCTGAAACTCCAAGACCGCGCCCTACAGGAATATCACTTTCATAGGTAACTGCAAAATCGATCAAATTACTAATACCCTCTTCTCTGAAAAATGCTGCTGCAGATTTAGCGACCATATTTTGGATAGGATCGTAATTGGATGAATCGGTTTTTTCAGTAATCTCAACTATATAAGTTGCAGACCAATCCAATGCAACACCCACACTATCAAATCCGGGGCCTAAGTTTGCCGAAGTTGCTGGAACACGAACAATTGCCTTTTTTTTATTACGCATACATCGAGTCTAGAGCCTAGTAGCACAATCGCAACTATAATTTTTTTTCTTTGTCACAAATAATATTTTCATCTTTCCCTATCTATCGTATACTAAGTATTGGATAAGAGTGGGGGTTACGAATATGGAAGAAATTGTAGTTATAGACGGTGCGAGAACTGCAATCGGAACTTTCGGGGGATCACTCAGTGAAACATCAGCGTCCGAATTAGGAGCTCATGTAATTCGCGAGGCAGTACAAAGATCCGGAGTTAGCCCAACATTGATAGATCAAGTAATTCTAGGGTGTGTTGGACAGATTGCCGAAGATGGCTATATAGCTCGGCATGCCTCCGTTAAGGCTGGTATACCCGTAGAAACGCCAGCTTACACAGTTAATCGACTATGTGGATCTGGATTAGAGGCTATCAACACAGCTGCAAGGTGGTTACAAACTGGTGACGCAAACATAATTGTTGCAGGTGGCACCGAAAATATGAGTATGATGCCTTACCTGCTGCGTAAAGGGCGAACAGGTTATGGCTATGGCCATGCTGAGGTAGAAGATTCTACAATGCATATGTTAACTGACCCATTCGAGAAAATATTAATGGGTGAAACAGCAGAAAACCTTGCAGAAAAATATGAAATCTCTAGGACAATTCAGGATGAATATGCTCTCCGGTCACAAGAACGTGCACAAGTTGCGGTAGAATCTGGTTATTTTAAAGAGCAGATTTCTCCTATCGAAGTCCGAAAGGGACGTGACACATTCACTTTTGAAACCGATGAGCACCTTCGTGCTACATCTATCGACAAATTAGCAAATTTGCGTCCTGTCTTCCGAGAAAATGGGAGCGTAACGGCTGGTAATTCTTCCGGGATCAATGACGGTGCAGCAGCCATAGTTATGACTACTGCCTCCCAAGCACAAACACTAGGATTAACTCCACGTATGCGCATGGTCGCACGTGCAGAATCAGGTGTTGACCCTTCGATTATGGGACAAGGTCCCATTCCAGCTATTGAGAATGTTATGACAAAAGCCAACCTTTCTATAAGTGACATGGATGTAATTGAGCTCAATGAAGCTTTCGCATCTGTTGCAGCGACTTGCTCGACAGTACTAAACCTTCCAAAAGATAAAACTAATCCAAATGGAGGAGCGATAGCCCTAGGTCATCCTATTGGTGCTACAGGAGCAATTTTAACAATTAAAGCAATGGCCGAATTAGAACGAACGAATGGAAAATATGCACTGGTTTCGCTATGTATTGGTGGAGGGCAAGGGATTGCCACAATATTTGAAAGGATTAATTAATCTTTAATCCTTTGAGCTAAGTCTGACCAAACTAAATCAAAGATCACATCTTCATTCTGTAGAGCATCAACAATTAGCCAACGTCCCGGGGATTCTCTGGCTAAATACATATATCCCTCTCGGACTCGATTATGAAAATCTATTGTTTCTTGTTCCATATAATCTTGTGCCTGTCCCTTACGTTTGGCACCTACAGAAGGATCCAAATCAAGCAGTATTGTCCGATCAGGCATCAGCCCAGTTGTAGCAATAGTATTTAGATCTTCAATAATAGACTTTTCAATTCCCCTGCCATAGTGCTGATATGCAATAGAAGAGTCGGCAAAACGATCACAAATCACTACTGCACCTCTTTCTAGTGCAGGTTTTATAATTTCTGTACTAAGTTGTGTCCGTGCTGCAAGAAAAACCAATAATTCTGCAAGAGCATCCACTTCTTTTTTCTTCGATCCTAATAGAGCATCTCTTAGTTTCTCTCCAAGTATTGTTCCACCAGGTTCTCTGCACATAATCACCTCAAGCCCAGCCTCGCTAATTCGCTGATTAAGTGAGCGCTGTAAAGTTGATTTACCAACGCCATCACCGCCTTCTAATGTTAGAAAGAGTCCACCTACAATTTTGTTCATCTACCTGTCACTTTCGACAGCTTTCCTTTACCAGCAAAATCATTTGCCCTTACACTTACCCTTCTCGATGGTTCATCGCCTTTTGACACACTAGCCAATCCATACCGTGAGATTAATTCATGTTGCAATCGACGCACGTAACCACTCTGCGGGGAAAGTTCCACTGAATAGGCACCTTCGGTTAAAATTTTACTGGTGGCTTCCTCAGCCTCTCTTAAAGCGATCGTTATAGGTTCATCTTCAAGGTCTTCATCTTGCATTGATTCCAACTGTCGTTCCATTTGTTCAATAGTATTATTACGTAATACATAGATTGGAATCGCTCTCTGCTCTGCTCTTCGCAAAGGGCCGCTTCGCCTTCGATAATACGGTCGTAGTGTAATGACACAATCTGCCTCATCAACGGAATCTACCATCCGTGCTGACATTTGTACGGATGTAATGGCCTCTTCTAATCTCGATCTACTTACCCCAAAAGCTAAAAGTTTCCTCTCGGGACGAATTTGCTGTTTTCTTATGTTTTTCGATCTCTCCTGACTCTTTGATGTATCTTTTTGTTGAACATTATCTGGTTGATCAGATAATGTTTTTCGGCCGAGCGAATACATCTCCCCATCTTTAATCTCTCGGAATTCAGCTTCAATCTTAAAGCCGCGCAAAGCTTCGTCTACCGTTCGAGCTACATCTTGATGGACAGCAACGGTCGCAAAAGAATGAATTTCTACTAACGAGTCGAAAGTGGGAGCAGTACGTCTTTCCAAAATCGTTTTCTGACTATCTCTGCGACGAGCCTCATCATCACCTAATGTCACAGATTCTATTCCGCCTATAAGATCAGAAAGAGTAGGATTTTGCATTAAGTTAGTAAGTGAATTACCATGTGCAGTTCCTATAAGTTGTACTCCACGCTCTGCAATTGTCCGTGCAGCATCAGCTTCTAATGCAGTACCGATCTCATCAATAATTATTGCTTCAGGGGTATGGTTTTCCACAGCTTCTATCATCACTCGATGTTGTAATTCAGGACTACTAACTTGCATTCGCCTTGCTTGACCAATCCCCGGATGAGGTATATCACCATCGCCTCCTATCTCATTAGAGGTATCAACAACAACTACTCTTTTCCCTAATTCATCGGCTAAGGTCCTAGCTACATCACGGAGCATAGTTGTTTTTCCTACACCTGGAGGCCCTAGCAATAAAATACTACTTTTTTCAATTAAGTCTCCAACAATTCCTGCCGAACCCGAAACACTTCTCCCGACCCGACAAGTTAGACCAACTATCCTCTCTCTCCTGTTGCGAATTGCTGATACACGATGCAATGTCCGAGGAATCCCTGCACGATTGTCTTCCCCAAACTCTGATAACTGGGCCACTGTTTGATCTATTTCTTGTTGTGTCACTTCAATATCAGATATCGACATTTCTCCATAATTTTGATACCGCGCAATGGGAGGACGTCCTAAATCAAGAACTATTTCGATAAGCCCTCTATAACCATGCTGCTTCATCATGTCGCTGATCCGAGCTGGTAAGAGATCAATCAGTAAATCTACTTCTTGAGTATTATCTTCTGATTGAATACTCTCGCCAAATTCATTGTCCATAAAGAATCTTCCCCCTCCCCAAGGATTTTTAATTTATACTTTGCTGGATTTCTTAATCTTATAATTTGTAACCAACTCAATAAATTTCCTATGCAGTCTCGTATCCTCGGTTATTTCAGGATGAAAACATGTAGCCATTAAATTTTTGTTTATAACTGCGACTATCTCTCCATTACTCAGACATGCTGCAACTTCTACATCAGCGGCAATATCAGTTATCAAAGGTGCCCTAATAAAAACAGCATGGTAATCACCGCCTTCCAAATCAAGAAATTGTAAGTCTGTTTCGAAGGAATCCACCTGTGTTCCGAAAGCATTCCTCTTAATTGTCATAGGAATGCCCCCAATAGTAGGCCTATCAAGATCTGGTGCAGAATCAGCAAGCAAAATCGCGCCTGCACAAGTCCCCCACACGGGAAAACTTAAATTAATTTTAAACCTGAGAAGATCCATAAGGTCGTAAGCAATCAAGAGTCGAGCAATAGTTGTACTTTCCCCGCCAGGAATAATCAGTCCGTCGACTGATTCAAGTTCATTGTAAGTACGTACTTCAATCGCATCTGCACCAGAATCAACTAGCATATTTATATGCTCTTTAAAGTCTCCTTGCAAAGCCAAGACCCCTATTAAAAGATCATTACTGTGCGCTTCTACCATGGTATCGAGGCTAATTTCCTCTTACAGACAATTGTTGATCTTCCGAAAAATTTGCAGTAGCAACACCACGCATAGGCTCTCCTAAACCTTCAGAAGCTTCCACCAAGCTCACTGGATCCTGATAGTGAGTAACAGCCTTAACTATAGCGGCAGCCGTTCTTTCTGGATCATCTGACTTGAAAATCCCCGATCCAACAAAAACTCCATCTGCTCCTAGTTGCATCATTAAGGCAGCATCCGCAGGCGTTGCCACTCCACCAGCAGAAAAGTTCACGACAGGCAATCGTTGTAATTTTTTTACTTCTCTTACAAGACCCAATGGTGCCTGTAAGTTTTTAGCAGCAGAAGGTAACTCTTCTTCCGTCATATTGCTAATCATTCTAATTCCACCCCACAGCTCTCGCATATGCCGAACAGCTTCAACAATATCACCAGTGCCAGCTTCACCTTTAGTTCTGATCATCGAGGCACCTTCAGCAATTCTCCTAAGTGCTTCTCCCAAATTTCTACACCCACAAACAAAAGGAGCTCTAAATGATGTTTTTTCTATATGGTTTTGATCGTCAGCTGGAGTCAACACTTCGGACTCATCAATATAATCTATTCCCATAGCATCTAAGATCTGTGCTTCTACAAAATGACCAATACGAGCTTTTGCCATAACAGGGATTGTTACTGCATCCTGAATTTCACGAATCATATCGATACTACTCATTCGTGCAACACCACCTTGTGCTCTAATGTCAGCGGGAACTCTTTCAAGTGCCATTACTGAAACGGCCCCCGCCTCCTCAGCAACTTTAGCTTCTTCTGCTGTGGTTACGTCCATTATTACACCACCTTTCAGCATTTGAGCTAACCCAACTTTTACGCTCATCGTAGCGGTCAGATGTTCACCTTCATTAGAATTCGAATTTTTATCTGTTGTCATAGTTACTCCTGTAAAAATTTATCAATACCATTATATCGTGATGCGAAGTCAAGCGTGAGTCTTATTGCCCAAAAAGACACATTAACCCTAAAATCCAGATATGACAAAAAATGATGAACCACTTTGGATCAATTATCACGAGATAGAAGGCAATGTTCTTTTTGGCCTCGTCTCGGACACACATATTCCTGAAGCACGTCAAACCTTGTATGACGAACTCTATGAAGCTTTCGACAATTGCGACTATATTCTACATAATGGTGACATCCATGATGTCATAGTTCTCGATTGGCTCATGGAAATAGCACCTATCATTGCAGTACGAGGAAATGGTGATGACGGTTCTAGCGGAAGACCAATTGCACCAAATGATCCTCGCCTAGCACATAATCAACTTTTAACCGTCCAAGGGATTCATATAGGTATGACTCATGCTTTCCCTGAATTACCGTATCCAGGATCTATGCCACTAGAAGACGCTATGCACCGACATTGGAAAAGTAACGTAGATATAATCATCGCAGGCGATACACATGTTCCACATGTAACTCAACGCGAAAATACTCTGGTGATAAATTCTGGTTCACCTACTTACCCTAAAAATCTACAGACACAACTAGGTACTATTGGATTCTTAGAAATCAACAATGGCCAAGTGGATGCATGGATCGAGCAGCTACACTGATGCCTTCTAGCCAATCGCGTAACTATAACTTAATATCTGTAATTCTTTCATTATTCTTATCACTAATAACATCTTTTCTAATAATACTTAACTTATTGAATATCTTTCCCGCCATACTGCTTGTTAGTGTACTTTTAATTAATAGTTACGCACGTTATCATATGTTCAAAACAGAATGATTATGTTACTAATCCCTGAATATATATTTCGTCTTATCAAATAAAAGAGAGCACTATGCGAATATCTTATCTTGGCCCAGTTGGAACTCATACAGAGTCAGCTGCAATGGAATACGATTCCACCTCACAATTAATGCCCTATGCAACGGTTCAAGACGCAGTAAATGCTGTTGAAAAAGATGAATCAGATCTAGCTATTTGTGCTATCGAAAATGCCCTAGAAGGAGCAGTGATTGAAACATTGATAATCCTTCAGAATGAGGTCCTTTCTGTAAACATAACTGCCGAAATAGTTATACCGATCAAACATGCCCTCGTTGGTATCTCCGAACAATCGCTCGAAAATATAACTACTGTCCATTCTCATCCTCAAGCATTAGCACAATGCCGTGAGAGCCTTATCTCACTAGTTCCCAATGCAAAGCCAGTCGCAGCGCTTTCAACTGCAGCTGCAATAGAATCAGCCGCACAAAATCCAAACACACTTGCAATTGGAAATATTCGAGCAGCTACGCCCAAATCACTTCATATTTACAACCCAGATATTAGTGATAACAAAAATAATCAAACTAGATTTATTGCATTAGCAAAAAATACTGCCCCCCAAACAGGTGATGATAAAACTTCTTTAGTTTTTACAATGGCGTATGATATCCCGGGTTCATTAGTCGATGTGCTTTTGCCTTTTGCTCAAAGAAAAATTAATCTGAGTAAAATCGAATCGCGTCCTACACGTCAACAACTAGGTACTTACTATTTTTTTGTAGATATACATGGACATCGCGATGACCCTACAATTGCGGATGCCATTCGAGAAGCTCAGCCAAAAACACAATGGTTAAATATCTTGGGATCATACCCACGATGGAATCATCAATAATCATCAGTCAATGTTGGAGGAAAAATGAAAATAAAAGGTAAAGATATTGGAGGACAATTAGATGAGCTTTGCGATTCCATCTCAAACAGGCTAGAGATCGAACTTGAAAAAAAATTAGAAATAGAATTAGGTGAAATTGAAAACTTTTCGAATGTCCTTTGGCAAAATGAAACAGTGCTTATTCAACTTCATAATGGAGTGCCTACTCACGCCTTACCTCATATCTTTGGAGTAGCCTTAATCCATGTTCAACAGCGATTAGACTTGTATCCAGTACCTCAAAAACACGACGAGAATGATATCCCCGAAGGTCGACTCTTACGTAGTGCCCTACGTGAATTGGTACTCTCTCCAGCGGCAGACGATAGATTGAAATCTTTAGAATTAGACACACAATGGGAGTCCGAACAACGCCATCAAGCCTTAAAAGATATACTCCGCGATCCTGGCCCTGAATGGTTAGAAGAAAATTCACCTGCTTTCCTATTTGCTGCATTATTGTATGCACGCGCTGCAATTGAACACCCGCTATGGGAAAAATTAAAATCGACTTTCCACGATACACTTCCCTTAGCTTCAACATTAGGTGAGCAAATAGAAGAAGGTGTTCGCAGTAATGGTTGGAATAGCCCTGGCAGTTGCTTGCAATCCTTATTGGCAGCAAGGGAATTAACTAACCTTGAACAAATCACTCGTATTCTAGATCGAAGAACTGGAGCTTTACTGTAAAATTATATTTTAGCGTAGTTGATCTAAATTTAGTTTCAGTTTTTCAAATGCTTCTTCAAATTCTGCAGGCAACATCTGTTCAACCACAGCAGATTGTTCCAACAAGAAACTAGCAACTACTGAATCCTCAATAGCTAAAATTAATTGGGATGATACGGGAAATACTGACACTACAATCAACAGTACCTCAACTAAAACTATTCCCTTGCAAAGACCAAATAATGCACCCCCAAAAGTATCAATTGGACCAAGCATCAAAATTTTTACTGTATTTCTTAATGTATTGGCTACTATCTGACCCAGTATCAATACGCCACCCAAAAGTAATGCAAAACAAATTACATTTAGAGATGTTTTATCATCTAATATAAAATTCAGATTCGAACTTAACTGTCCGTAATACTGACCAGCAACTATAACGCCACCCACCAGGGCAACTATATGCACTACTTCCCTTACAAGGCCTTTGCGAAATGCTCGAAAAGTTGTCCAAGCAATGAACCCTATTACAGCTAAATCCAACCAATGCACTTAGTGCATCTCCTTCACGATTCAAAGACAGTATTATTGATTACTACTAATCTTTTCCAGCTTGATAATCTTCAATGTTTTTGGCCAATGCAGAATCGAGATCTTATCGCCTACATCTAACATCATAGCTGTTGTAGTCTTAATCTCGAAAATTTTACGATCAAGTAATAAATAATCCTGTCTCCCTAATAGTAAAAATCTTGACTTTTTCCACATCCGCTTTATTTCACCAGTCGTTTCCGCGGGGACAGAACGCAAATCTCTTACAGAAGACACAAACTCATACAGAACAGCAAAAGATATAATTCCTAAGAAAATTAATGGAAATATAGCTCCGGTATTCCCTTGCACAAAACTTGATATCGCTGTCGTTGATAGGGCAAGCATGCACGTTGAAAGTATGCCATAAATTAAAGAATGCTTGTATAAGGGTGTTTTTGATATTAATTGTTGTTCTAGAACTTGTTCTTCGTTCATCGCAAATCCTTACTGAACAGGTATCTCCAAAGCTTGGCCCACTTGTATCTGTGTAATATCGTCAATTTCATTCAATTGAGCAATTTCATCCACATATATGGCTAAATCCTTACCAACCGGCAAAAAATATTCAGCAATTAAATATAAAGAATCTCCAGCTTGTACAGTATAGGTCGAATTAGATGGTTCAGGCGTAGGTTCAGGCGTAGGTTCAGGCGTAGGTTCAGGCGTAGGTTCAGGAGTAGGTTCAGCGGCAGAATTAACCACCACCTCAGGTGATATCAATGATCCTGAAGTTAAATCATTAGATGAAGTCGTTGGTATCAGAGGCGTGATTGGAATTATACCAATATTATTTACAACAGTAGGAACAGGGGTGATCGTTGTTGGTGGAACTGGAGTCATGGATCTTGCATCAACCTGAGCAATCTGTAATTTACTTAATGATTCAGGCGGTGAATCTAAATCAGCTTCACCGGGTGGAATAATTAAAATCCAGACCGCAAAGATAGAACCTATTAAAAGAGCAACTATAGAACCTCGATAGACGCGCGAATTCGGCACGACTAAGACTGGATCTAATTCGTCGCTAGAAAAATTTTCATTGTTCGTGTTTTCGCCGTCAAACACCACACCACTAACTTAACTCTACTGTTGCACCAGCTTCTTCTAATTTTGATTTCGCAGTTTCTGCTTCTTCTTTATTTACACCTTCGCGCACAGCCTTAGGAGCAGATTCAACAAGATCTTTAGCATCTTTTAATCCTAAAGATGTCAATTCTCTTACAGCCTTGATCACATTAATCTTATTATCACCGAAATCTTTTAGCATGACATCAAATTCTTCTTTTTCATCAGCTGCGGCAGGTGCCCCTGCGTCACCACCAGCAACAGCCGCAACAGCAACAGGAGCTGCAGCTGTAACCCCAAATTCTTCCTCAATGGCATTATTAAGATCACGTAATTCCAGTATTGTCATTCCTTTGATCATTTCTAATGCATCTTCTACTTTACTCATTTCATCCTCCTAACAAGATTACTCTTGCCTATTCCTAGCTCTCATCACTCTCTACTTCTAATTGGGCAGCACGAGCTTCAATCAGACCTGAAAAGTCTCGTGTTGTTGCGTCCAACAAAAGCATCAATTCACGTACCTTGCCAACCAAACCTCCGGCAATCCTTGCCACTAATTCCTCTTTAGGAGGAACCGTTGCTAAATCATTAACATAGTTACTATCAACTAATTGTCCTGATACCACAGCTTGTTTAATGTGAACAAATTCATTGTCCGTATCTGTAATATAATTTTGTAGTGCTTTAGCAGGAGCAACGGGATCGTTGTAGCCAAATACTAAAGCTGTTGGACCATCTACCAACTCTGCAAATTCTTCCCGACCAGCGTCAACGGCCGCACGTTTAAAAAGCGTATTTTTCACTACGCGTACTTCGGCATCAGCTTGCCTTAATTGATTTCGTAGATCCACTTGCTCAGAAACAGTAGTCCCTTGATATGTCATCGCAATTGCAATTTCAGCACGTGAAATCAGATCTTTTAGCAACTCAACTTGTTCAATTTTTTTAGCAGTAGTCATCTGCTTCCCCTTAATAAAAAAACCTCACAAAAGTGAGGTTAAATAAACAGCAATCGCTGTCACTTATCCACACCTATACGGGCAACCACATATTATCCCTCAGGACCCGTAATCTTTGGTTAGATACCATCATTCAAAGGCTTAGTCTAAAAATTTTACCTTACGTACTATTTATACTCTAGTTACTTATACTGGCTCATTGGCGATTTCTAACATTTGATTAACATCCATAGCCACACCAGGCCCCATGGTAGATGTTAATGTGGCACTCCTGATAACTTGTCCTTTCGCTCCAGTTGGTCTCGATCGAGTAATTTCACCCACCATTGCTCGCAAGTTATCAAATAGATGATCCACTTGAAATGAAGCCTTCCCAATAATGCAGTGTACGAGATTCGTTCTGTCTAATCGAAAATCAACTCGACCTGACTTAGCTTCTTCTACCCCTCTAGCCAAATTATCATCCGTTAGGACAGTATTTGTACGTGGATTTGGCATCAACCCTCGGGGACCTAATACACGCCCCAAACCTCCGACTTTCCCCATGAGCTCTCTCTGGGCAAGGACTACATCAAAGTTAAGATATCCGTCAGCAACTTTTTGAATTAACTCGTCAGATCCTACTTCATCTGCACCTGCAGAAGTTGCAATAGTAGCCGCCTCACCTTCCGCGAATACAAGTACTCGAACATCTTTACCCACTCCATGGGGAAGTACTACTGAACCGCGGATTTGTTGATCGGCATGCCGGCCATCCAAACCTGTTTTTAAATGTAATTCCACCGTCTCATCAAATCGAGCAGTGGCATTTTCTTTTACCAAAGCCACCGCATCTATTGGACTATAGAATGTGTCTTTGTTGACTTTTTCTCTCGCAGTAGTTGTCCTCTTGCCTACTTTTGACATAGCTACTTGACCTCTATCCCCATAGATCTTGCCGTTCCTTCTACTATTTTCATGGCTTGTTCTATGTCTGTTGTATTTAAATCAGGCATCTTAATTTCTGCTATCTCACGAACCTGATCTTTTGTTACCGAGCCGACATTAATTTGGAGCTGACTAGAAGATCCTTTAGTAACGCCTGCTGCCCTTCTTAATAAGTCTGATGCAGGAGGTGTCTTAAGCACAAAACTAAAAGAACGATCTTCATAAATCGTAATCTGAGCAGGGACAACCTGACCACCTTGATCTTTAGTTTGCTCATTATAAGCCTTACAAAAATCCATAATATTAATACCATGTGGACCTAATGCCGTCCCTACAGGAGGTGCAGGATTGGCCGATCCGGCTGGGATTTGCAGAGTAAGAACTGTTCTTATTTTTTTTGCCATGGGTTAAACCTTGCTTCTAATGCTATCCACTAACAAATTTTATAAATCGTTTTTTACTGTTTTTCTACCTGGAGAAAATCCAATTCAACAGGAGTATCTCGACCAAACATTGACACCATAACTCGAACTCTTCCTCTATCCAGATCAATGGTGTCAACTGTGCCCATCATATCGCTAAAAGGACCATCTGTTACTAAAACTGAATCTCCTACAATAAAACCAATGTTAATCTTTGGCTGTGCAGTTTGCATCTGTCGCAAAATCTGATCAACTTCCGTGTCAGGTAGCGGAGTGGGTTTAGCTCTTTCATCAATAGTAGTTCCTGCAAAGCCAGTTACCCCAGGGGTGTTCCTGACTACATACCAAGTGTCATCATCCATTATCATCTGAACAAAAACATATCCAGGAAACAGTTTTTTAGAAACAGTCTTTCTCTGTCCATCTCTAATTTCGATCTCATCTTCCGTTGGTACTACAACATTAAATATTCTTTCCATCATGTCCATTGATCTAATACGTTGTTCAAGATCAACTTTGACCCGATTCTCATAACCCGAATAAGTTTGAATAATATACCAAAGGCCATTTTCATTAACATTTATAATGTTAGCGTTTTCTTGTGATTCTGTACCCGATTGTCCATTGATAATCTGTTCTTGCGCCATAAAAGGTTCCTACCGAAGTATCGTATTCTCTATAAACCAGCCAAAGCCTAAATCAGCCACACCCAAAATAGTTCCTATAATTAAAGATACCACTATGACTACAAATGACAGATATCCAACTTCCTGCCTACTGGGCCATGTAACTTTCTTCAATTCATTAATAATATCCATCACCCAAGCTGGTTTAAGGAGTGACCCCTTGGACCTCGCTTGTTCGTTAGGACTCCTTGGTGCCGTAACCTTATTAGCCGTACGATTCGACCGTGCAGCATCACGACTAGCTCTACGTTCAGCACGTTCCTGTGCTCGGCGAGCTTCTCGACCCATCTTTACGGTACTCCGTCCTGCCTTTTAAACAGACCATCCCAGGATTTTAACGAGTTTCTCTAAAAACCTGTACAGATCTTGTTTGGGGACAATATTTTTTTAATTCAATTCGATCAGGGTCATTCCTTTTGTTTTTCTTAGTATGATACACCGTTCCGGGGCAATCTTTACTTACAAGTTTAATGTGATCACGATCTCCCTTTTTAGCCATGTTTAACTACTCGACTATCTTTGTTACAACACCTGCCCCAACAGTTCTCCCACCCTCGCGGATAGCAAAACGGAGACCGTCTTCAATGGCGATGGGTGAAACCAGTTCAATGTCTAGCTCAACATCATCTCCGGGCATAACCATTTCAGTTCCAGAAGGTAATTGAGCTTCTCCCGTTACATCCGTAGTCCTAACATAAAATTGTGGTCGATAGCCATTGAAAAACGGAGTATGCCTCCCACCTTCTTCTTTTGAAAGTACATAAACTTGACCTTTAAATTTCGTATGAGGGGTAATAGATCCTTCTGCGGCTAAAACTTGTCCACGTTCAATATCTTCACGTTCAATACCTCTTAAGAGGCAACCAACATTATCTCCAGCTTCACCCTGATCTAGTGTTTTATTAAACATCTCTACACCGGTCACAGTAGTCGTATGGGTATCTTTAAGTCCTACAATTTGGATTGACTCCCCTACATTTACAACACCACGTTCGATACGACCAGTTACAACAGTCCCTCTTCCCTTAATACCAAACACATCTTCAATCGCCATCAAAAATGGCTGATCTTTTGGTCTTTCTGGTTGTGGGATATTTTCATCAACAGCACTCATCAGCTCAAGAATAGGTGCATACTCTGGTGCTGAAACATCTTCTGATGCACTCTCTAAAGCCTGTAAACCTGAACCTCTAATAATAGGGACATTATCACCGTCAAAACCAAATTCAGACAGCAGCTCCCTTAACTCAAGTTCCACAAGTTCAAGTAACTCTTCATCATCCATCATGTCACATTTGTTTAAAAACACGACAATATTAGGGACTTCTACCTGTCTAGCTAATAGCAAGTGTTCTCTAGTCTGAGGCATCGGGCCATCTGGAGCTGCAACAACTAAAATAGCACCATCCATTTGTGCTGCACCAGTAATCATATTTTTGATATAGTCTGCATGACCAGGGCAGTCAACATGTGCATAATGACGATTCTCAGTTTCATATTCCACATGTGAAATAGCAATTGTTATTCCACGTGCCTTTTCTTCGGGTGCATTGTCGATTTGATCGAATGCCCTAAAATCAGCACCACCTTGCAATGCTAATGTCTTTGTAATCGCCGCCGTAAGAGTCGTCTTCCCATGGTCCACATGGCCGATCGTCCCAATGTTAGCGTGCGGCTTATTTCTTTCAAAAGTTCCCTTTGCCATACAATTCCCCAATCCTTTTCAAAACTCTATAACTATTCAATTATCAACCATCACTACCGTCCAACTACATGGGACTTCCTTCTATGGAGCCCGCAATGAGAGTTGAACTCATGACCTCGTTCTTACCAAGAACGCGCTCTACCACTGAGCTATGCGGGCTTTGTCAACCACGCGTGCCGACATATCAGTGTGCTCCTTCATGGCATTGAAAGCCAGTAAAAAATTAACATTTTTTACATTTCCTTCAACACCCCATCTTCTTCCGGCAAATACTGGTGCAGGGAGCAGGATTCGAACCTGCGTAGCCGTAAGGCGGCTGATTTACAGTCAGCTGGAATTAACCACTCTCCCATCCCTGCAGCTTTAAAAGCCCTACAGACGGAAAAGCACCTCGTTACCGAGGCGCAATACATTTAAATTATATCGTGCGGGTTCTGCTGGTCAATCAGATTTTTAGATTACAGACCATTTTGTTTCTTCAATTGTATCTTCAAGTTCGACTCTTTGTGATTGGAGTTGAGATCTTATTTCATCAGCCAAGCTATAGTTATGAGCTTCTCTGGCCTCTGATCTCAGTTTTATTAGAGCCAGTATAATATTTTCACTTGTAAGATCTTCTATCACTATGTTGTGCACTTGCGCCAATTTCACTAGACTTGTGCGATCAATATCCTTAACTAAATCACTCGATTCCAGGATTTCCAATCCTAAAACAGTTAACAATTCCTTTAAAATTTCTTGTGCCCCCGAAACATCATACCCTTCATTGCTACCTCTATTAATATCTCTAGCGAGATCAAATAATATTGCCAATGCTTTCGCAGTAGACAAATCATCTTCCATCACTTCAACAAATTGCGCCTTTACTTCTTCCGTAGCGATCTCTTCTCCAGAGATAGAAGGTACTCGAAGTGCACGCCTTAAACGATCTAAGGCCCTTATAGAACCTGCCATTGCTTCGTCAGTTAAATTGTTCGGGCCACGATAGTAGCTATTCAATACAAACAATCTCAATGCATCACTTCCCCATCGATCTATTGCTTCAGCAACTGACACAACATTACCTAAAGATTTAGACATCTTTTCACCTTGGTACAAAACCATACCATTGTGCATCCAAATATTTGCAAATGTCTTTCCTGTTGCTGCTTCAGCTTGTGCAATTTCATTCTCATGATGTGGAAAAATAAGATCAACACCCCCACCATGAACATCAAATGTATCTCCTAGGTATTTTTGTGCCATCGTCGAACATTCAATATGCCACCCAGGGCGACCTTGGCCCCATTTAGAATCCCAGCTAGGCTCTCCTTGTTTTTTTGCTTTCCACAAAGCAAAATCTAGTGGAGACTCTTTTTCCTCATCATCTTCAGCTGATAAATCGACTTGTGCATCATCGATAGATCGTCGTGAAAGCTTCCCATAATTTGGTTGCGAACGAACTCTGAAATATACATTGCCCGTTGATGTTATATAGCCAAATCCATTATCCAGGATCTTTTGAATTGATTCGCATATCGCACCAATCTCCTCAGTAACGCGTGGACGATGGGTGATGGAAGTAATTCTAAGTCTTTTTTGTTCGTCTTCCCATTTGTTGATTTGATCTTCAGCCAACTGGATTGGATCTTTGTCCAAAAAAGACCCTCGCTCAATTAATTTGTCGTCTATATCGGTATAATTTGAAACAAAATTAACTTTATACCCTCCAGATTTATTACCCGGCCAGCGCAAATAACGAACAAGAACGTCGTATACCATCAACGACATAGCATGACCTACATGAGCATCCGCATACGGAGTTACTCCACACACATAAATATTCACCAATCCCTTCTGAGATGGATCCAATTCTTCAAGCTCACCAGTAAGTGTATTTATAATTCTCATGTCACTAGAATCTTGTAGTGGAAAGGCAAGACATTTCTATCTATTTAATCTTCAATTAAAGCCACTGCCATGGCAGCAATAGCCTCTCCATTACCTATCACTCCCATACCTTCATTAGTAGTAGCTTTTATATTCACTGCCGCAGGCGACAAACTCATAACACCTGCTATCGATTCACGCATACTTTTTATATAGCTAGCCAAACGTGGTTTTTCTGCAATAATTGTTACATCTAAATTTATTACTTCTAAATTTCTCGATTGCAATAAACGCTCTACACGTAATAGCAATTCGCGACTGTCAATGCCCTTCAGTGAAGGGTCATCTGGTGAAAAAGTTTCACCGATATCTCCCGCTCCTGCGGCACCTAACAATGCATCAATTACTGCATGAATTAAAGAATCACCGTCTGAATGACCTTCGAGTTGCTGTGCCTCAATTATTTCCACTCCCCCCAATCTCAAATAACCTTCATTATTATCTCGAAATTTATGAATATCGTATCCAAAACCTACTCGCATTTTAGTAATACCTATCTTTGCCTATATCAAAGTCTAGATCTAATAAATTGATCGCGATTTGGAAATCTATAGGATTTGTTAATTTGATATTTTTCGCATCACCTTCAACAATCTCCACTATCCCACCTAGCAATTCAATCATCATCGCATCATCTGTTACATCTTCATCAATATCATTATGTGCATTCCTGATTAGTTCTCCTCTGAAAATTTGAGGAGTTTGAATCGTTCGTAATATGGATCTGTCCAACGTTTCAATTACCCTACCTGCACCATCGGCTTTTTTTACTGTCTCATTTAAGCGTAACCCTGGAACAGCTGCACCACTTAATTTTGCTGCTTCAAAAACACGTAAAATTATTTCGTCTGAGATAAAGGGGCGAGCTCCGTCATGTATTATATACCAATCCGCATCTGGTACAGCTGTTAACCCTGCAGCCACAGAGTCTTGCCTTCTTTCTCCACCCTCAACAAATATTGTTTCTTTTTGGTTTGCTAATAACTTTTTGATTTGTAACTGTCGCTCTTTAGGTGAAACAACTACTAATACATCAACAATATCTAAATTGAGGAGAACTTCAAGAGAATACTCAATTACAGGCTTATTATTGAGCTCTAACCATAACTTATCTTTTGATCCCATCCGGGATGAACTACCTGCTGCCAATAAAATTCCAGCTATTTTGGAATCCTTTGAGTACTCTCTACACATTTTAACTTCCAAACATTGGCTTATTGCTTAAACTATTCTATCCTCTATTCGTATAACTTACCGTAACCTATCTCTATATACTTACAATCGGAGATTGTCGTGCCGAAAACCTATGAACAGATTATCGCTCAAGTTATTAAGCCAGCACGCTATTTGGGGGGTGAGCATAATTCAATTGTAAAAGACTGGAACTCCACCGCTCTAAAAGTTGCGCTCGCCTATCCTGATCTTTATGACCTCGGCATGTCCAATCTTGGGATAGCTTTACTGTATGACATTATCAATAAACGTGGGGATGCACTCGCCGAACGCGTTTTTAGCCCTTGGACCGATTTCGAGAACCTTCTTCGTGAAAATAATGAGCCTTTACGCTCACTTGAAACAAAGCATTCTTTACACGATTTCGACATTCTAGGAATCACTCTTCAATATGAAGCTTGTTATACCAATGTTCTGAATCTTTTAGACCTTGGACACATTCCTCTGCGTAGCAAAGACCGTAACCTTCACGATCCTCTCGTTATAGCCGGTGGTTCAGGTGCTCTTCAACCTGAACCACTCTCGCCATTTATTGATGCCTTCGTGTTAGGTGAAGGTGAAGAGGTCATTCGTGAAATATGTGATGTGTTCACTCAGTGGAAGAAAGATACTAAAAAAACACGTGAAAACCTTATAATTCAATTGGCACAGATAGAAGGTGTCTACATCCCGGTTTTTTACACCGCTTCTTACGATAATCAAGGAAAGGTAACCTCTATCTTGCCTAATGTGCCTTTTGCCCCTGGTCGTATTACACGCCGTGTTCTTCAGACACTTGAACCTACTCTCACCAAGCCTATCGTACCTAATATCGAAGTAGTCCATGATCGTGCAACTGTAGAAATACAACGAGGGTGTACTCAGGGGTGTCGCTTTTGCCAGGCAGGTATGATCTATCGCCCTACAAGAGAAAGAAGTGTTGAAGAGGTAGTCGAGGCAACTGGAGAGCTTCTACGAAATACTGGATACCAAGAACTTTCACTGATGTCACTATCTACCACCGACCACAAAGACATCTCCCGCATGGTCAATGCACTTATGGATGCTTATGGGGATTCTGGACTAAAAATTAGCATTCCTTCTACGCGTGTAGATTCTTTCAGTGTGGATATAGCTGAAGCTGTTGCCCGTGGAAAAAAACATACGCTGACTCTTGCCCCTGAGGCAGGATCCCAACGTCTTAGAAATACAATTAGTAAGCTGGTTTCAGAAGAAGACATACTGAATGCAGCCACTAATGCTTTCAGCAGTGGCTGGACTTCTATAAAGATGTATTTCATGGTAGGTCAACCTACAGAGACAGACCATGACGTCCTTGAAATTGTGAGAATAGCTGATGCCGTAAAGAAA
>JAKUNM010000025.1:15442-25257 GCA_022451865.1 Dehalococcoidia bacterium | reverse complement strand
GGTTACTTTGCATAATGGATTTCAAAACAAGAATCCGTTCAACTCTATTGAGAAAATATTGGCTCCCACCAAGCTTCTCCAATGTCACGATTATTTGTCAACGGTTCAATGGCGTTAATCCTGACAGATGTTTCCCCTGGATAGGTCAATCCATAATATTCACGAGCATATGCTTCAATATACTCATCCGTTACAAGATAATTATCCAGACCCTGTAAAATATTTTTTTTCGTTTGTAAATGATTAATGTCATATAAAAGTTCACTGTGTTGTTGTCTAAGTTCGTATGATTGAGCAGCAGTTCGAATAGTAGAAAAAATAAAAAAAACAAGCAGTACAAACACAACGGCGAGAACCATCTGAGATGGGCCGAAAAGAACTAGGAGACGGCGCGGATTGGGGAGACCGTGCAGAGCCATATACCCTTTCACCCGCCACTTAAATTATAGCATAAACAGTATAAAATCACATTGAATAAAATGATTTATGTAGCGAAAATATTCATTTTTTCAACACGCCACCACGTACTAGGTTCGATTGAAATTATTGAATAACTTGCAAGATCAATCTTCATATTTCTGAATTCTTCCAAACGAACATCCAACCCAAAACATAGGGCAGATTTAATAGCAAGATTATGGGATATTACTGCAATATTTAATCCATTATTTTGTGACGCGATTTCTTCGCACACCTCAACCATCCGTTGTTGCACTTCAGAAAAGGTTTCTCCTCTAGGCATCCGTAGATTACTAGGATCTTCATTGCGCCATTTTTGAATAAAATCTGGATATTCATTCCGAATTTGCTCTATTGGCATTCCATCGAAAATACCTTGATCAAATTCATATAAACGCTCATCAGTTTCAATATCAATTTCAATTTTCTCACTTATTTTCCGAGCAACATCAAGAGCTCTAGATGAAGGGCTACTTAACAATCGATCGATTTTTTGTGTGCCTGCCCATAGGGCAAGTTGTTTCGCTTGTTGAACACCATTATTATTCAAAGGGACATCCCGAATACCTTGAGGAATTTGAGATACATTAGCGTCAGTTTCACAATGGCGTATCAAGAAAATTGTTGCGACCATCAACTTGCCTTCCATTGAAACATTTCAATTTTAGTTCTAACTATACGATTTGGATCTGAATCAATATCAAGGGCTTTTAAAATTTGACTAGGGCGTCCCGTTCGTTTTTCTTCCATAGAAAGTTCCATTGTTATAAGAATATTTTCATCAGTTAGTGTGCTCAATTGTAAATCAATAACTGTTGCACGAAGATCATATGTACGTTTTTTTTTACCACGAACTTCTTCCCAAGTAAGAGTACTTTTTGCAAGTAATCCAAGTATCGACTTTCCCACCACTTCTTTATCTAAATCATTAGTATCAAATAAAATTTCGTAAGTTGCCGCTTTTAAGAGTGATTGCATCGGTGGTAGATTAAGTGAAATTGACTCTACTGATTGAATGCTTAGTCCAGGTGCTAAAACACCATTCAATTTATCTTGTACTTGCAATGGAGAATTGTCATTTTCAAGCCAAATATCCATAAATTCATTTTGGCCAGAAATTCCAACAGCTAAAGGAGCAGCAAATGCAATGCGCGGGTGAGGAGTATAACCTTTAGAATATGCCAATCCTAAACCAGAACGTCGAATTACTCTTTCCCATGTACGAACTAGATCAAGATGTCCTATCCATTTTAATGGGCCATCTGCATTAAAAGTTAGACGGAACCTATACAATGTATCAACTTGCATATTTTTAATATTCAGACCATTTCTGTGAGATAACGTCAGCAAGTTCTAAAGCAGCAGAACGAGGATCTCTTTGACGTTCTGCAACTTGATTAATCAAAGTTTCTAGAGTGCTATCATTAGCAGTCGTGGCGATCAACCTTCGTTGCAAAATAGCTCGAGTTAAGTCTATGATTTGACCTCGCACATGATTTCGACGTTCAACATCAAAGTGTTCTTCGCTACGCATGTGATCAAAGTGCTTCTGGATTTCATCAGCAAGCATATCAATACCTTCATCTGTTTTTGCGATAGTTTTTAATATTGGAGGAATCCAACTTCCATGATCGGCAATCGCTAATAGTGTCTTTAATTGTGCAACAGCAGTATCTGCCCCAACAAGGTCAGCTTTATTTACTACCATAATCTGTGCAATTTCCATCAAACCTGCCTTCATTGATTGCACTTCATCACCAGCACCAGGGTTTGCAACCAAAACTGTTGTTTGTGCAGCAGTAGCTACTTCAACTTCATCTTGACCTGCTCCAACAGTTTCAATAAGTACTACATCCAGTCCGGCAGCATCCATCAGATCAGCTGCACCTGTAGCCATTTCAGATAAACCGCCTAAGTTACCTCGTGATGCCATCGACCTAAGGAATACACCATCATCACTAGTAAGGTCTTGCATTCGAATTCTGTCACCTAAAATTGCACCATGTGAAAAGGGAGATGAAGGATCAACAGCAACTATACCCACAGTTTTTCCTCTTTTGCGTTGTACACGTGCTAAAGCACCTACAAGCGTTGATTTACCTGCACCAGCTGATCCGGTTATCCCTATTGTGTGTGCTCGACCAGTATGTGGATAAATTTGACGCAATATTTCACGTCCATCAGCAGAATCAGATTCTACCTTAGTAATTGCGCGTGCCAATGAACGCCTATCACCATTGCGTAAACCATTAATTATTGCTTCTAATTCCAAAATATTAATCTCTGCTTGGAGCATTCTTACGTACAAATTCTATAATATCTCTTGTATCAGTCCCGGGGCCAAAGACACCTAAAAATCCTATGTCCTCAACAGTTGGAATATCTTCATCAGGAATAATACCACCTGCAAACAACAACACATCATCAATGCCACGTGAATTAAGTTCATCAACAATTCGAGGAAATAAACCCAAATGTGCACCTGAAAGAATAGAAATTCCAATGACTTGAACATCTTCTTGTAATGCTGCTTCCGCGATCATCTGCGGAGTTTGTCGAATGCCCGTATAGACTACTTCCATCCCAGAATCACGTAATGCTCTGGCAACTACTTTCGCACCACGATCATGACCATCCAATCCTGGTTTAGCAATCAGTACTCGAATGGGTTTGATTTCTACAGGAGCGTTGCTAGTTGACTGTTCATTAGAAGCCATACTTCCTCCTAATTAAGAATTAAATCTACCGGGAAAATTCAATAAATTGAATAGCCAAACCATAGCATTGTTCAGCAGAAATTGTTGTAACCATGCTATCGGGCAATGGACCTATGGTAGCATCTGGTAACTGATATCCCAATCCACGAAAACGTCCAATTTCTGCAACAATATCAGTCACTTCAATCGCTACCATCGACACCATACCTTCACCCTCAGAATTCAATCTCTGAGAAAATATATCCGACGAGTCAAGAGGTGACAAAATTTCCAAAACACATTGACTTACTGGGACTTGTGTTATCAACATGCCTCGATTCTCAACGGAAATATTATTAGTGGCATCTTGTGTGGTAATTTTCTTCCATATTATTTTAGCCTGCTCTACATCGGCAGAAGTCAACGCTAAATGATCAAATCCTTTTTCATGTGAACTATGTGTATCAGTCGCAACCTGAGCAAGTTCTACCAACACACCATTTGCAGAATTAGGGTGAATGAAAGCGATTTCGCCAGCCAAACCTGAACGAGGGCTTTTATCAATAAGTTCGATATCGATCGATTCTAAACGAGCAAGTTCATCTATAATATTAGATGTTTGGAAACAAATATGATGTATGGTTTGACCTTTTGATTCTAAGTAACGAGAAACCCCCGTGTCAGATTGAGTTGGTTGCAATAATTCGATTTCATTTTCTCCAACTGCCAGTAAAACCCCTCTTACTCCTTGCTCTTCTATAGTTTTATCAGCGGTAACATCTAAACCCATTGCATCTCTGAAAAACCTTAGAGCTTCATCTGCATCCTCGACCACAACACCAATATGATGGATTTTTTCAATCATACTTTGTCCTATCTGTATTATCTTAAAGTGTCATTACCTCGCGATATTCACCCCATTCTTCTCGTAATATTCTGCAAATTTCTCCCACCGTGACATAGTGTTCAGCCGCCTTAATAAGCAAGGGCATCATATTTTCATTTGAATTAGCTGCATTTCGAATTCGTTTCAATATGTCTTCAGTAGCTTTTGAATCTCTACCTGAACGTAATTTCTTAAGCTGCTCTGCACGAGATTTTTCAACAGCAGGATCGACTTTCAAAATTGGAGGAGTTTCAATATCTTCCGTAACAAATTCATTAACACCTACAACAATTCGTTCTTTTGATTCAGCTTGACTCTGTAGTTGATAAGCGCTCTCTTGTATTTCTCTTTGCTGAAAACCCTGTTCAATCCCCGAAAGTGCACCGCCAAATTCTTCAATACGGTCTATATATTGCATCGTTTCTGACTCAATTTGATCAGTAAGTCTTTCTATATAATAGGATCCTGCGAGGGGATCAATTACATCCGCCACACCTGATTCATAACCAATTAATTGTTGAGTTCTTAGAGCTAACTCAACAGATTCTTCAGTGGGTAGCGCTAGTGCTTCATCATATGAATTTGTGTGCAGTGATTGAGTGCCACCAAGTACAGCAGACATTGCCTGTAATGTAGTCCTAATTAAATTGTTTAATGGCTGTTGAGCAGTTAATGTGGCTCCACCTGTCTGAGTATGGAAACGTAACATTTGAGATCGTGGATTGGTAGATTTGTATCGCTCTGTAGCAATTCGCGCCCATACCCTTCTACTCGCTCTAAATTTAGCGACTTCTTCTAAGAAATTAGAATGACAAGCCCAGAAAAATGCTAACCTTGGTGCAAAATCGTCAAATTTCAAACCAATTTCTATAGCAGCATCAACATATTCAATCGCATTCGCAAACGTGAATGATAACTCTTGTGCAGCCGTACATCCGGCTTCGCGCATATGGTATCCAGATATAGAAATAGTATTCCAATTAGGCAGATTATCTTTACACCATGAAAAAGTATCAGTGATTAATCGCAGGGAAGGTCTTGGCGGAAATATATAAGTACCTCGTGCAATATATTCTTTAAGGATATCATTTTGAATAGTTCCACCAATTTTGCTTAAGTCAGCAGATTGTTTTTTAGCAGCAGCAACATAAAAAGCAAGTAAAATTGGTGCAGTCGCATTAATGGTCATTGAGGTAGTAATTTTTTCGAGGGGAATACCATCTGTCAAAGTTTCCATATCTGCCAATGAAGAAATTGCAACTCCAACTTTTCCAACTTCGCCTATTGCCTCTTCATCATCGGAATCAAAACCGATCTGAGTCGGCAAATCGAAAGCAACTGATAATCCTGTTTGTCCTTGTTCCAATAGAAATTTATATCGGCGGTTAGACTCTGCAGCATCAGCAAATCCTGCATACTGACGCATCGTCCAAAGGCGACCACGGTACATAGTGGGTTGTACCCCTCGAGTAAAAGGAAATTCGCCAGGATATCCAAGCTTGTTGTAGTAGTTCCATTCGCTAAGATCTTCAGGAGAATAAAGAGCGTCTAACTCTTTTCCAGATGAAGATTTGAAATGCTCTTGCCGTTCCGCAAAACGATTTGTTGCAGTGGAATAAGTAGTATCTTCCCAATTAGATTTGCTTTTGCTCGTCACACAATTTCCAATCCAAAAGAGTTTTTTTGGTGGGCGATAGTGGACTCGAACCACTGACCTTCCGGGTGTAAACCGGATGCTCTAGCCAACTGAGCTAATCGCCCGCATGTCTCTTTCCGGAAAGCGATACTAGTCAGTGAACAATATGAAGGTCAATCGATTCTATTGATCAATATCTTCATCTTCCTTTTTTTTATTCAAAAAAGGAATCGGTACACGGAATTTTAAAACAACTATTGCATACATTAATATAAGTAAAAATTCAAAAATTGCTCTCCAAATACGACCAATAAATTCTTCAAATAAATTACCACCTATCCACAAAATTACAATAAGTGCGGCTATCGCTGCTATGTTTTTTAGAATTTCTCCAGCAATCATCAGTTTCCTTTTTTGCCGACATCATTTTGGACAATTTGTTCTGTAATTAAAATAAAAGAATCGCCATCCCATTGATATGAACGTTCCAGTAATTCAGAAGGACAACACTGAGAATCGCCATTTGCCCATACTCCTTCAACTACAACTAGCAAATCCATTCTAAATTCAACCTTACCAACTGCAGGAATAAATTGAACTAATTCAATTTGTCCTTTACTCAATTGAAATATACCTATTCCAAGATCACCTAAGGTTCCACCTGATTCAACAATTACAAAAGCTTCATCACCGACATTTTGTTTAATAAGATCAGCAAAATGAATCCGATCAAAATTGACTTCGCCACCGCCTGCTAAATCTATCAACGGACCAATTAATTTTGGATCAGAAAATTCTACAGAGCGTATAGATTCATGATTAGTAACAATAGAAATTGCAGCAGTGATTTTTTCCTCAGGTTTTTCTACATTATCAATTTCGTCAGAACAACTTAGTGTAAATGCCACCATCATCAGTACAATCAATAAATGAGAAAAATACATTCGTAATCTGGTTGAAGTACTATTTAGTTGAGACATACATTTCACTAATTTATTTTTGTTAACATTATCAAGCAGCATTTTCATAATACTGTTAGAATGTATTGTAGTTTACACATAAATGTGGGAATTGAGGGCACTAATGAACTTAACAGTTACGGAATTAGCTCAGGCTAAATTGTCGGATTTAATTAAAGACCACGACGCAAGCGACCAAGCGATTCGTGTTTTTGCACAAGGTGGTGGTTGCGGGTGCAGTGGCCCACAATTTGGTATGGGATTGGATAATCCACAGGAAACAGATTCAATCGTTGAGTTTGGTTCTCTCAAATTTATTGCTGATACAGCTACTGCAGAGGCGCTCGAAGATGCATCGATAGACTATATTGATGATGTTATGCAACAAGGTTTTTCCATTGAAGCGCCAAAAGCTGCAGAAATCTTAGGCGGTGGTGGATCTTGTGGTTGTGGATAATAGATAAATTTATTAACAATAAAAAAACCACAGTTTGAAACTGTGGTTTTTTTATTTAACAAATCTAAGCAAAATTAGTTTTGAGTACCGCATCCACAACCAGCATTCGGATTACAACCACAAGATCCACCTGCATGCGACGCCTGTGAGGGTTTAAAGTAAGGATGTGTTCCTTCGGCATGGTTTGTCACATCAACCATCCGATCAATACCGGGAACAAATCGTTTCACTGCAGTTTCGATACCCTGACCAAGGGTTACATTAGCTTGACCGCATCCTTGGCAGCCACCTGAAAATTCAACGTATGCATCTTCACCATCAACACCCAAAAGATTGACCATACCACCATGGCCAGCAATTGCAGGATTGATTTGATCGTCAAATAATTGTTGAATTGCTTCTTCACGATCATCAAACCATCTTGGATTAGGGTTCGTGAATTCTAGTCCAGATTGACCTTCATCCTGTTCTTCAAAATCAATCTTGAGTCCGTCGAGATATTTGACATCTTTCATAGGAATATAGACTTTAATATTTTCTATGCTTACAACTAAATCATCAGGAATTTTGTCTTGGGCTCCTTCTTCTATCATGCTTAAAACATGTTGAAACCCTTCAGGAGTACGTCGCATAATTTGCAATCGCAAGCCAGCTACTTCATTGCTATGGCCATCGATTACTTCATGTAATTTTTCCAAACAAAACTGACTAAACGTAATAGAGGGAGTTACAGACTCAATTCCAGTTTCAGAAGCTAGCATACATATTCCTCCAACAAACTAATCATACATACACCCTATCATGAAATTTCATAATTTGATCTGCAACAAAGGAAGGATGTTCCATTGGCAAAAAATGGTTCGCATCCGGCAAATAGAGTTCTGTCGCATTAGAAAACCAATCAACAACCTCAGGATCTGTCGGAGAAAATCCAAAAATTTCATCAAGGTTACTGAGATCACGAAGTTTTGCACGTATTATATGTACTGGAATTTGAACAAGTGATGCTTCATCTCTTAAGTCTGAGTCGCCAGATTCATAAATGGCTGCTTCAACAAGAGGAGGACATGCTAATTGAAATCCATCATTGCTGGCATTTGGTAAAAGTCCGTATCTCACGTAGTCCTCGAGAACTTTGGGTTCCCATTGCGAGTGTGGAAAACGTTGTGAAAATCTATCAATCATTTCTTCAGGTGAAGACCATTCATTACGTCGTTTACGAACAAAATTAAACATTTCATTTTGCTGCTTACTTACCTCCTTCACAGACATTACTGGATCAATTAACAAAAGCGAGGAAAATAAATCGGTATTTTCACTTTGTACTGATACAACGACATGACCGCCCATCGAATGACCAATACCCATTGCGTCTGTGATATTTAAATTTTCAAGAGCCATTCTTAAATCCAAAGCAATATTTGATCCGGTATAAATACCATGCAGATTATCAGCGATGGGAGTTTCGGCACGACCGTGCCCACGTAAGTCAAAGGAAAACACCTCATACCCAGGCAAATATCGCACAACTTGATCCCAACATCTTGCATGGAAGCTTGTTCCATGCACAAAAACTAAAGGGGGATTCTTTCCTTCCCAGTGATAGCCAAATAATTCAACCCCATCACCTTGCACAGAAAATTCTTGATGTTTTTCACTGCTAGATCGTTCTGGAAGATCTGTTTTTCTAATCATATGTGAATTCATACTCTATCCTGTGCTAACAACAAAGTGTTTAATCAGATTTAGGTTTATTTAGAGATTCAGATGACTTTGATTAGAAAATTAGATACAAATTTAAGATAATAAATTTTATGGCAGGGTAGCTCAGTGGCAGAGCAACGGATTCATAGCCCGTAGGTCGGCGGTTCAAACCCGCCCCCTGCTACCATATAACCCCAGTAGGCAAGGCTCTAATGCACATTCACCTGTGTTCGCAATAGTAGATATATCGACTTTGACGGCATTTTGATGGCAATAGATTCCTAATCACATATGATTCAACTCCATGTGCATGAGCAAATCAACCTAGATTCCCGGTAAAATTTGAGGTCGTGCACAACTGCCTTCAGATCTGCTCTCCTTATTTAATTGAGACTATCCAAAACTGTCTGCCGCAACTGAGGTGCCCTAACAGATACTTGTCGGGCAATTTCTTCCTCATCCACGTTTAGAATTTTACTATTACGCATCACAATTTGACCATTAACAATCACATCTTCAACATCACTTCCCCGTAAGGAATTTACAATCGCAAAATAAGGATCATCAATCGGCAAAGAGTTGAGCCCAGGTTGAAGGATAAGTAAGTCAGCACGTTTCCCAATTTCCAGTGAACCAATTTCTTCGTCAAGGCCACAAACTTGTGCACCTCCAAGGGTAGCCATTGTCACGATTTCAAATGGACTAACCACAGTAGTATCCAGATAAGGTGCACCGTAATGCAAAGACTGACCAATACTCGACAATTTCATTGCCTCGAATAAATCTAAGGACCCTCTATTAGCTCCGTCTGTACCAATCCCTATTTTGATATCTAATTTCCTCATCTGTGCCAATTTAGCCATACCCAGAGATGTAAAGTTCGGAGTTGGGCAGTGTGCCACCCCCACTTGATGTTTGGAATAAAGTTCGACCTCTTGATCACTTAGCAACACAGAATGTGCAGCAATGACATTAGAATTTAAGAAATCTAAACTTGCCAGATAGTTCGCAGGTCGCA
>JAKUNM010000025.1:0-15432 GCA_022451865.1 Dehalococcoidia bacterium | reverse complement strand
ACCTCTCAAAAGACTATTATCGCTATCATTATTAAATGGCCATCGCTGTACTACATCGAGATTTTTCTCAATTGCTTCTTCAGTTGAAAACAGCATATTTTCAGACAACGGAGGCAGGCCAGTATCCATATCCATGGTAGAGATAGCCATAAGTCCACGAATACCAACATTTTCTGCTGCCTTCACTAGCTGTTCTGGATGGCGAGCTCCGTGCTCTGCAAAACAGGTCGTACCCACACGAATGAGATTGGTGTAAGCAGCCATTCCACTTAAATAGACATCTTCAGGAGATAACTGAGATTCAAAAGGAATAAGATAGTTCTTCCAAAAAGGGTATCGTGTGCCACGTCGAGCAATTGCTGCACCCATACCACGCATCAGATGTTGACATGTATGAAAATGAGAATCAATCAGCCCTGGCATGACAATTTTTCCTGCTGCATCAATTATCTCATCAGCGTTATTTTCGAGATCAGAAATATTTTTATTTTGAGATTGAAGTGAAACAATTCTTGTACCATTAACAACTAGTAATCCATCATAAATAACGCCTTCGGATCCCATAGTCACAATTGTGGCATTCTTGATCAATATGGTCATAGTTACTCCTAGCTTGCTCTATTTTCGAGTTTTTTCTCTATTCACCCATCACTTATCATGGAGATCATTCGCTAAACTGAGAACCAATAAATTAATCAACTCCCTCAACAACTCGAAAATCTCTTACGACTGCGTCGCCCAATTTAGCCAAGGCTTCTTGGTAAAGATCACTATCATACAACTGTTTCGCAATGTCATAACTTTCGAATTCAATAATTACAGTACGCTCGTTCAAGCCATGCTCATAAGCTACAACATTTCCACCGCGAGCAAGGAATTTTCCGCCCGCAGCCTCTACAGCTGGGCCTGCTAATGCACTGTATTCAGTTAATCTCTGAGGATCATTAATCTCACGATAGAGCGAAATAATGTAACCTTTTGCCATATGTTACCTACCTATTATTTTTTTTAACTACTATATTCTTTATATGCTTTTGCTAATCTCGTCACACCGTCAGCAAGGCTGTTTGAATCATACAGAGTATACGTCAACCGTAAATAATTATTGAAAAAAGCAGATGCAGAAAAAGCATTTCCTGGACGGAACGAAACACCATGTTCTTCTGCGAGAGGAAGAAATTTTTCCGCATCAAAAGCTTCAGGGAACTGAAGCCAAAAATAAAACCCACCTTGAGGATGGGTGAACGAGATGTCATCATTAAAATTTTTCAAAAGCGAGTTACTTACTCTTTCTGCTCGTTCTGAATAGATTTGTTTTAGGCAATCAATGTTTTCATCTAAATACCCCAATTCAATAAAGTTATTAATAAGGACTGATGTGTAATGATTGAAACCTCCTCCACTAAATGTCAAAGCTGCATCCGTAAATCGAGAAATGATTTCTTGCGATGCTTGAATCCATCCTGTTCTCAATCCTGGTGCTAAAATTTTTGAGAATGAACCAAATTCAATTACGCGGTTAGAATTATCAAAGTTCAATAGTGAAGATGGTGGCTCTATATCAAAACTAAGTAGCTGATACACTTCGTCAGCAAATATATAAAAATCATATTCTTCAGCTAACGAAAGTAATTGTTTCCGCCGCTCAGTGCTTAAAGAAATTCCAGTAGGGTTTTGAAATGTAGGGATAGTATAAATAAATTTTGGTCGTAATCCTGATTCAAGTTTTTCACGCAAATCAGAGATAATAATCCCATTAGAATCAATAGAAATTCCCGAAATGTTCAAATGATGATCTTGTAATATTTTTTCTATTACAAAATATGTTGGCTCTTCAACAAAAACCACATCGCCGGCTTTAGCAAAAAGTGTACAGGCTAAATCAATACCTTGAGAGGCTCCGGCAGTTAAGAATAAATTTAATGGACTGACATTATTTGTATACGATGACTGCCTAGATAAAAATATCGCCAGATTTTCTAGAAAAGGACCGTATCCTTGTGCAGCACCATATTGCAAGGGTACAGAACTTTTTAATTCAAAAAGTTTTTCTGATGCATGTTGCATTTTTCCCAAAGGATGAAGATCTGGGGAGGGATGACCCCAACCTAAATCAATGACTCCGTCATCAATATCAACAAGTACTTCAGGTAATTTAAACCCCAAATCAGACACTAGAATTATGCCTTTCTCTAATAAAAATCCGAAACAATCACATAGAAAGCATACTAAGGATTAACTGTTTTTAGCCACGTCACAAGTGTTTGAACTTCTTGATCATTCAATTTAGGACCACCACCATATGGCATCATGAGAGTGCCATATCGCCCATTATGTAAGACTTTTAAATATACTTCATCAGGCTCAAGCAATGTGCTAGGAAGTAATGCAGGTCCCACAAGACCTTCACGATTTGGACCATGGCAAGCAGCACAAAGTGACGCGAAATATTCACTTACAGATTGGCCACGTACTAGTGTATTTTCTATATCATTGTTCTTGGAAGATTTATTTTGATTAGCCATTTCAGAAGTCACAGATGTAGAAATTTCGTTCGAAGACGACCTCGAATTAGTTGATTCAGAATTCCCACTCGAACATGCAGTGCTAAGCATAAGCAAGAATGCAAGAACAATTAAGATTCTTTTCATACGATAATTTTACATCGCTATTTATTACTATCTAAACTTTTTTCTAAGACTTGTGCTAAGCGTGAAGCGAAGCCCGCGGGATCAGGCAATGATTCACCGGCAGCTATTCTCGCCTGATCTAAGAAAAGATTAGCCACAGCATTAAAGTGGTCTTGCGACATATCGTCAGAGATATTTATTAGATTTTTTACAACCGTATGTTCAGGATTAATCTCTAATATACGTGGAGGCTCAGCATTGAGAGATCCATGTGCGCTGAGCATTTGAGCGAATCGAACATCAATATCAAGATCGTCTGCTACTAAACACGAAATGCTATCTGTAAGTCTCCCTGATACACGCACATCTTTTACTGAATCACCTAATTCGTTATTAATTGATTCCAATAATTTTTTCATTTCTTCAGAAATTTGAATTTCTTCATTGTCTTCAGAGTCATCAGAATTTTCATTATTTAAATTGACCTGACCACGAGTAATCGATCTAAAATCTTTTCCGTCATAAGACCCCACTTCCTGAACCCAAAAGTCGTCTATAGCGTCTGTCAGGAGTAAAACTTCGATAGATTTAGCCCTAAAACTTTCAAGGTGTGGACTACTGCGAGCAAATTCAAGTTCCTCAGCAGAAAGATAATAAATTACTTCTTGATTTTCTTGCATACGTTCAATGTATTGTTTAAGTGTGGTTTGAGAATCTGAATCATATGTTGAATTAAACAAAGAGAGGTTGATCAAATCATCACGCCGATCAGGATCATGATAGATGCCTTCTTTCAGCACAGCTCCAAAATTGGACCAAAATTCTGCATATTTAGAAGGTTCATCTTGTAATTGCCTTTGCAGTGTCCGTACCACATGACGCACTAATCCACGTTGTATCCGAGCAACTAAAGGACTGTCTTGTAAAGTATCCCGGCTAATATTAAGCGGAAGATCTTCAGAATCCACCACCCCACGTAAAAATCGTAAGTAACTAGGAAGCAAATCTTCATATTCATCTGTAATGAATACCCGACGAACATATAATCGCACTCCACGTCGGCCATTAGGATCCATAATATCCAACGGCCGCATGGTCGGAACAAACAATAATGCCGTATATGCTAAACGTCCCTCAGTACTGAAATGCATAGTGTATAAGGGTTGATCGAACGAATGGCTGACATATCGATAAAATTCTTCATATTGAGAATCGTCTATTTCTTTAGCTGGACGTGTCCAAATTGCTGAAGCTTCATTCAGCTGTTCAGGTTCTTCATCAGTATCTAACATGATTGGTAATGCGATGTGATCTGCATATTCTCGAACAATGGTACGTACACGCAATGCTTCACGAAATTCTCGTGCATCTTCTCGCAAATGCAACGAGATCTTTGTACCTCGCAAAGGAGCAGAATCCTCTTCTTCGATAGAAAAGCCATCACCTCCTTCTGAAATCCATTTCCATCCTGTTTTTTCACCTGCTTTTCGAGTTAATACTTCCACATGATCAGCAACCATAAATACTGAGTAAAATCCAACTCCGAATTGTCCAATAAGTGAAGTGTCAGAATCAGAGTTTTTTTCAAGAGCGTCTGCAAAGGCAGCAGTTCCTGAACGAGCAATAGTCCCTAAATTTTCAATCAAATCTTCTCGATTCATACCAATGCCATTATCGGTAATACTAATAGATCGAGTTCGTTTATCTAATGAAATTGTTACAGCAAGTTCAGTATCCTCGCCCAATATTTTTTGATCAGTTAGAGAAAGAAATTTCAAACGCTCACATGCATCAGATGCATTGGAGATTAATTCACGTAAAAATATTTGTCGATCTGCATATAGAGACCGTGCCACTAATTCAAGCAAACGGCTAACTTCAGCATTAAAATTTAGAGTTTCCTGTGTCACTTAATCTCCTATGTCCTGTAATTAAACTATTTCGTTGCATTATTTATATCAATCAAACAGAATAATCTATGAATTGAAGATTATAATTCTATTAATAGGATAGTAAATACGAATGCGAACTTATTACATCATTATCACTGTGGGAATCTTAATTGCCACTATCTATTCTTTGCTCCCAACAACTGAGTCCATTGCTATTGTTGAAGCATCTGAACCGTTTTGGTGTTGTATTAGTTAGTCAAAAAGACCTTCATTTTCAAAAACATCTGCTAGGATAGCTATCCCTTCTTCAATTTCTGTAGTGGTGTTCTGACTATATGTGAGTCTCAGCTTATTAGAAGCACTTCTATCTGCACGAAATATAGACCCAGGATTGTATTTCACACCACGTTCGACGGCTGCATCAAGTACATCCCACGTATTGGCGTTTTTAGGAAGTTCCACCCAAATCATCATGCCTCCATTTGGCTCAGTCCAAGAACAAGAAGGAGGAAAAAATTCACTTAAAGCGCGAATCATCGCATCACGTTTCATTTTTAATGAAATAGCAACACCATCTACATATTCTTGTTTCTGTTTTGAAAGATATTCAAAAATAGCCATAGATGCTAAATGACTCGGACCTGTTCCAAAAAATATATTTTCTAAAGGCACACGTGCACTTTCAGGAAAAACACCAAATCCAACTCTCAGACCACATCCTAATAATTTTGTAAATGCAGATAAATAAATTACCCCTTCATGATCTGCTAAAGCCATCATTGAAGGAGGAAGTTCTGGTCCGTCAATTCTGAAATCAGCGTACGATTCATTTTCAATAATAGGAATCCCATATCTTTTAGAGATATCAATGATTTGATACCGGCGATCTAAACTTAATGTGATTCCTGTTGGGTTATGATAAACAGAAATAGTATGAATAAATTTGGGTTTAACACCTTGTTCGATATTTTGTTGTATTGCATTTTCCAATGCATCAGGAATTATCCCTTCGTCATCCATTTGGATATGGACAGGATTAGCGCCATTACGTATAAAAGTATTAAGGCTCCCGTGATAACAATATTCGTCCATCAAAATTACATCACCCGGATTAATAAAAGCTGCAACTAAAGTCTGAGTAACACCACTTGCACCACTAGATAAAAATATATTTTCGCTTGATATCTTAATTCCTCTATTTTTCTCTAAATCATCTGCAATAAAGGAACGCAATCCTTCATGACCCAAAGCTGGTGGGTATGGACCTAAGGAGAGTCCTTCACGTGCAATTACAGTATCCATTGCATCGGCAAAATCCTTTAATTGCATAGCCTCAGGATCAGTGTATGTCACAGAAAAAATATATTTTGTCTCAGCACTTAATCCTGGTGGCATTCCAATTTTTGGTGCAACAGAATTAGATGTAAGTTGAGTAAAATCAATCATATATTCTGTCCTCCGCTTGAATATTATTCATGATTGCTTTTGAGACATTTCAATATTCCAGATACATCTGTTGTAATATGTCACGATCGCTAGTGATTGTTAATCCTAACGTTAGAAGCACTCGTGCTTTTTGTGGATGGAGATTGTCAGCAATTATAAATCCAAGTTTAGTTGATCTAGGTGTTATAACAGTTCTTCCTGCAGTAGATCTTGAAGCTACGACCACAGGAATACCCTCTCCAACAGTCTGTGCCCCAGCATCCAGCATTGCTGGAGGAAAAGTTCCAGCACCAAAACCAGTCATAATCATTCCATCCGAACGATTCTGACGTACAGCATCAATAAGTAAACTATCTGAACCACTGTATGCATAGACAATATCAACTCTTGGAAGATCAGTTAGTTTATCAATATCGAACTCAGATAAATACGTATGTTTCCGAGTGGGGGATCTGTAAAACATTACCTTCCCATCAGAATCAGAATAGCCCAAAAAGCCAAGTTCATTTGCTCTAAATGTTTCCACGCGCAAAGTATTAGCCTTATAGACTTCCCGAGCGCTATGAATTTCGTTATTAAGTACTGTTAATACACCCTTACCAATTGCATCTGCACTAGAGGCAACTCGAAGTGCATCTAGTAAATTTAAGTCGGCATCCGTACTCACAGCAGTTGGAGGACGCATTGAACCAGTCACAACAACTGGTTTTTTTGACTTAGTAGTGAGGTGAAGAAAGTAAGCTGTCTCTTCAAGAGTTGCTGTACCATGAGTTATTACTACTCCATCAATATCTCCGGAGCTCAAAATTTCATTAACACGGTGTCCTAATTGTAACCATTCCTTAGGTCCAATAGCAGTACTACCAACACTTATCAGATTTTCACTTTGAATATCTGCAAATTCTTCAACTTCAGGGATTCTTTGCAAAGATTCTTCAATCGTGAGCTTATTACCTATTTCAGCATATTGAGTGTAATCAAGTCTATGAGGACCGATGCCAGAAATACTTCCACCTGTACCTATCACATAAATTTTTGATTTTAATTTCGGCATGACTTTTCTCGAATATTCATAAAGTTTTATTTGTCACGTGGATATTAGCATAACCCCTATCCAAACCTTAAATACCACGATGAATGGTTAGTTCACCAAATCGAGAATTAATCTGATCTAAAATGGTGTCAATTCGTGTTTCAAAAATTTCTCCTCCAGTAGTTTTTGCATTAGGTCTCTCCATTAAGTCGTCTAGCTCTAATTGAATTTCATCATGAATTAAATTTGTTACTCCAATCCCAATTAGTCTTACGGGGCGTATATTCTTAGAACATTCACCACATAATTTCTCAACAATTTTTTTGCCCGTATTAAAAACTGTCCTGCTTGATTGTGTAGGTCTGTCTAAAGTGTAATTACGAGTTACTGTTTCAAAATCATCCCATCGAAGTTTAATACTGACAGTTCTTGCTCGTTTATTAGAATTTCTTAACGTACGTGTAATTTTTTGTGAATGTATCAACAGAGTCTTAAGAAGTTGTTCGATATCTGTAACATCATTTGGAAAAGTAGTCTCTTTAGATATAGAGCGTGCTGGTCTAGCATTTGTTAAGACTTGATTGTAATCAATACCATTAGCACGTCGAAATAATAATTGTCCAAGACGACCAAATCTTTGCTGAAGCCATTGTTCGTTCAATGATGCAATATCACCAATAGTCTCTACACCAGCCATAGATAAGGCTCCTGCAAGTTTAGGTCCAACCATCGGTAATTCACGCATCGGGAGTAAAGAAAGAAACTCGCGATCTTTTCCTGCAGGAATTTCGATCAAACCATCAGGTTTAGCTTGATCAGATCCTACTTTTGCTGTTGTTTTAGTTTCTGCAATGCATGCAGATACAGCAATATTAAGTTCTTTTCGAACTCGCTTTCGAATATTTTCAGCGACTAACCCCGCAGTACTCCACTGTTTTGTATAAGGAAATCGATTAGCGATTGGAATGCCTGTTAAATCGACGTATGCCTCATCAATTCCTACAGATTCAACTACTGGAGAAGTATCACGCAATATTGAATGGAACAATTTTGAAACTCGCTGATATTCATCAAATTTAGGAGTCACCACTATCGCCTTAGGGCATAACCTTAATGCTTGTGACATAGGCTGAGCTGAATGACATCCATATTCTCTTGATTCGTATGATGCTGCTGCAACCACACTCCGCGTGCTTTTCCCGCCTACCAGTACTGGCATACCTATCAAGTTAGCATCAAGTGTTCTTTCAACAGCAACAAAAAATGTATCCAAGTCAAAATGTGCTATACGGCGTGACAAATTATCCAAGATCAGGTCTTTCAACAATTACAGCATCCCATAAATCAACTTGAGGATGACCATCGAGTATGTCACCAACAGATCCACCACCACGATGTCCACGAGTAAAATTGTCACTTTTCGTCCATTGATCAAAATCTTCACGTGACTGCCATACAGAATGGCTGATATAAGCGCCATCTACACCACGTAATAATGCAAATTCTATAAACCCAGGAACTTCACTTAAGAAAGTTTCTCTTGACAGCCACATTTCTTCAAAAGATTCATTCTTCCCAGATTTAACTTGAAAATGGTTCATAGCGATAAACATAATTACCCCTCATTACAAATCTCTAAAAATTTGTTACAAAATGATCATACCATTTTTGATATCAAGTAATTTTAGGGATAGCAATGATATTTTCGGAACAACAATTACAATTCATACAATCCAACAAGTTGTGTATTCTCGGCACGGGGAAAAATGATGGTTCGCCTCAAATTTCATTAGTTTACTACGATTGGGATGGTGAATTTTTATACATCTCTGTAACTAGTGATCGTGCAAAATGGAAAAATGCAATCCGCAATCCTAATATCGCCATCTTAATTCCTGATGGAAGAAAGCAATTGATCATGTACGGAATTGCATCGGGTATAACGTCGCCTCCAGAACGTGATGAAATAATCACACGAATTAGAGCAAGATGGATGCCACCTTTACCGAAAGGGTATGACAAGGAAGAATATTCACAAAAGCTCGATGAAGCTAATAGAGTAGTTATTAAATTCACTCCAGAGAAAATATTTTCGAACGAATAATTTAATCAAGATTTCTTAATTTTGGAACAGCAATTAGTAAATACAAAGCAATAAGTAATAACCCGAGAGAGGTAATAACAAATGCCCACTGAATGCCTACAACATCAGCCATTATCGCAATAGCAAAAGTCCCAAAAGAAACTAATCCAAATTCCATCATGTAAATGCTCATAACCCTTCCACGAAAAGCATCTTCAGTGTACGACATCAACAAAACGCTTGTTAAGGAATATCTTGAAGTCTGACCAATACCAATCACAAATGAAGTGACAACAGCTATCCATAGAATAGAAGATACTGAAAATGCCAACATCGACGATCCTAAGATTAGCAATCCTACAATGAATAACATTCCTCTTTGGCGATTGGGCAATGATGCTACAATAAGTGCACAGATAAATGACCCTAAAGCTGTTATAGCCGTCAAAGTACCAAGCCACTCAGGCCCCTTAAATAGAACATCTTTTACGAATCCAGGTAATAAATGTTGATAGGGCATAGACAACGTTGAAACAAACAAATGAATTAACAAAATCATACCAATCACTGGTGTGGCACGAACATATTTTACAGCATCACGAATATCATTCATTCCGTCTTTTGCATTATCAACAACTTTGTTCCATTTTGAAATTGCAGGTGTGTGAATCTCATTTTTTATTTGTTTTTTCGTATTTATTGGGATGGGCATCATAGTCAACATTGCTGCAAGATATAAAAATCCCATCAGATAAAAAACCCATGACCAGTCAAGGAAGGCTAGCATAAAACCAGCTATCGCAGGGGCGACCATTCGAGTCCCATTCATAGATGCCGTACCCAAAGCAACTGCATTCATCATGCGTTCTTCTCCAACAATTTCAGGAATCATTGAATTACGAGAGGGCATCATAAAAGCTACGGCAGCTCCATGAGCGAGCCCCATCAACAACAAATGAGTGAACGTCAATATTCCAGCAGTAAGGAGTACAGCAACAACCACCGAAGCAATACCATCAAAAAATTGCCCACCTTGTAAAACTAATCGTTTCGGGAATCGGTCAGCAAAAACCCCACCGATTGGTGAAAAGAAAATCATAGGTATGGCATTTGATAGTGCCATCAACCCTAATGCAGTAAAAGAACCAGTGATTTCATAAGCAACAAAACTTCTAGCGACCATCGAAATGTTCATCGCTGAATTTTGATTGATCATTGCAATGTAGTACCAGCGAAAATCATGTTCATGAAAAGATTCAAAGGTAGAGGCTCCGTTAATCATATTTCGCATAAATCGCAGCGTACTAAACATTCAAGAAATTTCATAATCATGTATGCTAGTTTTAGACAACTGAAAGAAAGCGAGAGCATATGAAGACAGATCATATGAAAGTTGCGATCGTGGGCTGTGGATATACAAAGGCTACTCGCAAATTGGAAAAACCAGAAACTGAAATTGCAATTGAAGCTTGTTTAATGGCAGCACAAGATGCAGGCATGGATCCCTCAGAAATAGATGGCATCAATGTGCAAGTACACCATTATCCTCCTCCAGAAACTCAGACTATTGCTCAAGGAATAGGCATTACAAATTTACGTTGGAATCAAGATGGAGGTTTGGGTATCTTACCAGCTGGTGTAGCCGCACAAGCTATAGATGCTGGTGAATGTAATTCTGTTTTGGTTGTCAAAATCATGAATACAATAGCACCGATATCAACGCCGCAGATAGACCCAAGCACAGGACGTGTAGGTGATTGGCAGCAATTTGAAGTCCCCTATGGCTTGGGATTTAGTATGCAACGTGTAGGCTTAATGGCACGGAAATATATGCACCGATACAACATTAAACAAGAACAACTAGCTTGGATACCCATAGTTCAACGTGAACATGCATTGATGAATCCCTGGGCAGTCATGGATAGTCCTATGACTCTGGACGATTACATGAATTCAAGAATAATATCTGATCCTGTCCGGTTATTTGATTGTGACATGCCAGTTAATGGAGCATTTGCATTTTTAATGACTCGAGAAGATCGAGCTAAAGAATTAAATCATAAACCTGTATACCTAAAATCTTGGGCAGGATCAGAAGTCACAAAAAGAGATCAATTAAATGCCGAGTATTTAGAAGGACCTACACCTCTTGCTTTGGAAATCTATAAAGATGCACAGTTAGGACCGAAAGATATGGATCTATGGTACATGTATGATGGATTTAGTTACTTCGTGCCGATGTGGATGGAAAATTTAGGTTTAATACCTCGAGGTGAGGCTGGTAATTACGTCGAAGGTGGAGACAATATACGTGCAGGTGGTGAACACCCTATCAATACTCATGGAGGACAACTTTCAGAAGGTAGATTACATGGTCACGGTCATGTATTAGAGGCTGTACAACAACTCCGCGGTAATGCTGGAATACGGCAAGCAAACACTGCAAACACTGCTATTATTTCATCAGTTTTTCCTTGGACAGGTGCCGCTGGAATACTGAGCGTCGAATAGAACAAAAATTTTTATTTTGGAGTAGTTATGACAAACGAAAAACCGAATGTGCAAACACGTGAAGGACAGGAGCAAATGAAGGCTCTTGGCATTAAGCCATTACCCGATCCTGATGCAACAACTCAACCTTATTGGGATGCAGCGATGAATGAAGAATTGAAAATTCAATTTTGTAGTGCATGCAATCAATATCAACACCCACCAATGCCAACTTGTGAAAGATGTGAGGCTAGCAAGATTGAATGGCGTTCCATTAGTGGCAAAGGGATAATTTATAGTTTCATTATTGACAGAAGATTAATGACAACGGGTTTCGATGAGCCTTATGTGGTAGCCCAAATAAACCCGATCGAAGCAGAGCATGATGATGTTCGAATTACAACAAATATAAAAGGGTGTGAGCTCACTGATGTTTATATGGATATGCCTGTTGAGGTGTTTTTTGAAGAAGTTAATGGTGTTAAATTACCTCAATTTAAACCTGCACCGGACGCAATAATTAAATCACAGCAATAATGCGTTGCCATACTAATATTTTTTTATAATATCTTTTGTAAAGCAGGGAAGCAAAATGGGCAGAAAATCAATATCACATCAACTGCGTCTTGGAATTGCAGACAAGCTAAAATACTATCGTGAAAATAATGGCATCTCTCAAGAAGAGCTTGCATTTGCAGTCGATATTACTCAAGCATCAATTTCGAATTATGAAAATGGCAGATCTGAAACACCGCTCTCGGTACTACTAGCGGTAGCCGATTTTTTTGAAATATCACTTCTAGCATTGCTTCCAGAAGATTTTTATGAAGAATTTTCACAAAATCGTTTAGATAATCTAGTCAGTAACAGGCGAATAGGAAGTGATCTTCGCATCAATGAGGCTTTGGATGTCGTCGTCAGTCAATCCCAAGAGATCTCTGAAAACGAAGTCATTAGCTCCACCAAAGAGCGGACCATGTCGAGAGACACCTGTATTACCTCTAGTTGATTTCCAAGCAGTACGCGTATGTGGAAAAGGTCCCATTTCAGGATGATCCGACCATGCGAAGCTAGAGCGATGTAACATTTGTGGATCTTCAAACAATTCATTCGGTCTTAGTGCGACACCTGCCGAAATACCATTCGATTGTAAAAGTTTTTGTAAAGAATGCTTATCTTTATCTGCAGTCCATTTTGATAATATTTCATCCAATACTTCACTATTCTTAACTCGGTCTTCCATAGAGCTAAATTTCACATTTTCCTTTAGGTCATTTCGATCCATTATTTTGCATAATTGATTCCAGGCATTTTCGGATGTAATTGCTAAAGCAATCCAAGCTTCTTCTCCATCACATTTATACACACCATGGGGAGCAAACCATTCATGTTTATTACCAGTACGAACTCTATTTCGACCATTTAATGTCACATCCATTAGTGCAGGAGCAACAGACTGCAATTCACCTTCCAACATAGACATTTCAATATATTGTCCTTCACCAGTCCGTCGCCGATGACGCAACGCCGTCATAATAATAAATGCTGCATGTAAACCTGCATTTTGATCGCAAAAGAAGTTAGCAGGTTTACCAGGTTCTCTATCTGGATATCCTGTTAAATGACTAATCCCACTCATAGCATCTATTCCCGGTCCATATGATCCTCGATCTCGATAAGGACCAGTTTTCCCAAAAGCAGGCATCGAAACGTAAATAATAGAGGGATTACGCTGTTTAATACTCTCGTAATCTATACCCAGATTACCGACTACGCGTGGAGCGAAATTTTCAATCATTACATCACACTTCTCTGCTAGCTTAAGATAAATTTCACGACCTTCATCACTAGCAACATTTAAAGAAAGTGACCTCTTGCTTCGATTTAATTCAACATAATTAGTTTGACGATTGTATGGTCTGTCAGGAGCACCTTCAATTGAAGGTGGGACTCCTCCTGGTACATGTGCTCGAGAACGAGGTTCTTCAACTTTTATCATTTCAGCCCCCATGTCACCCAAAATATGGCCACAGACAGGTCCTGCAACTGCTGTAGTCATCTCGAGAACACGAATACCTTCTAATGCTTTTCTCATAATTTTTTACCCCGTAATAATGTACTAATTACCCAATATTTCGTCTTGATGTTCACCGAGTAACGGAGCTCTCTTTGTTTCCCAAGGAGTTCCTGTCATCATTCCAGGTGCACCCGGTTGCTTAACGGTTCCCGCAAGTGGATGATCGACTTCAACGAAAAAATTTCGTTCGTTTAAGTGATTGTCGTTAACAATCTCTTCGGGAGTAAAAACTTCTGTGAAAGGTAAGCGCATCTCTTGAGCCATACGTACGACTTCAAATTTATCGTGTTTCATCAACCAACGGCTCATAATTTCATCAATTTCGTCAGCATGACCCATGGGAGTTTCAAGTATTTCTGGTTCGTTCAAACGAGGTTGCTCCATCAAAATGCCTAGTAAATCAACATACCTAGTGTTTGAGTGTGCATGAACATAACCATCTTTACATGGTCGAATACATGATGGATAAAACATTTGTGGTGCAGAATTCATTAAGCGTGTTCCGACACGACCAGCAATTCTATCCGTCCAATGATACATTTGTGCCGGCCCACCTAATAGGAACAGAGCGGCCTCAGTGGCAGAAATATCTAAATAATCACCACCACCTTGAAGTTCTCTTGCTGTGACAGCTGTCATAATAGCGACTGCAGCTTGAAGTGATGATTGTTGTTCAATTAAATTATCAAAACATTTAACAGGTTCTCTGTCAGGATCACCTGTTAAATATAAGTAGCCAGACAATGCATCAGCAACGAGTTCACTACCTTCATAATCTGCATATGGGCCATCTTGACCAAAATACGTAATGGAAGCCATGATTAATTCGGGTTGAATAGCACTTAATTGCTCATATCCCAAACCCAAAGATTCCATATATCCAGGGCTATAACTTTCTATCAAAATATCAAAGTTTTTTACTAAGCTTTTAATTTGTTTTACATCTGAATCGTTGTTGAGATCCAAAATTACACTTCGTTTACCCGTATTCATATGAAGGTGACGACCACTTAATTCAGGATCTACTCGATCATTAACAAAGGGAGGCTGATATCGAATAGGATCACCTTCTGGTGGTTCTACTTTCACAACATCTGCACCAAAACCAGCGAGCAGTTTCCCCGCATAATTGAAAGTACTTGTAGTCATATCAAGTACTTTCAATCCTTCTAAAGGTAATCCTTGCATATTTATTGACTCCCAACTGACTGTAAATTATAAACAGTATCTTGAGATTTCGCACATCATAATTATAATTGTCTTCTTGGATAAGCTAGTACAAACTTTATCCAGAAGATCATTTTTTATCAATCGAGGTGATAATTGGAACCATTTAAAAACAAATATTGTATTGTCGGTGTAGGTAATACAAACTACGGAACTAACCCTGGACTCTCCCAAGTAGGACATAACGTTAAAGCAATTCGTGCTGCTGCAGAAGATGCAGGACTTGAAATGAGTGAGGTTAATGGTGTCCTTACTAAAGCCCCTTCTTCTACATTCCCCATGCTATGGGGACCAAGAGTATCAGAAGCTTTAGGAATCGTACCCAAAGTTACAGCGACGATTGACCAGGCAGGTGCGAGTAATATTTCGCTTGTGATGTATGCGATGATTGCCATTGAATTAGGGCAGGCTGATGTCATTGCTTGTGTCTATGGAGATAATCCAAGAACAGGATATCGAGATAACTACAAACAGCCACGAGGTGCTAATGCTTTTGCAGGATTATTTGGAGCCCCTCTCGGGTATGCCAACATAGCAAGAAGGCATATGGAACT
>JAKUNM010000024.1:20330-25397 GCA_022451865.1 Dehalococcoidia bacterium | reverse complement strand
CTGCCAATAAGGGTGAAAGTACTGCTCCGGCACCAGCCAGAGACGATAATTGCATAAAGCGTCTTCTTGAAATACTCATACTTCCTCCTAAGATTGTATTGGTTCTAATATCTCGATTGTTTCTTCTATGTCGGTTGATTTATTAATTTGAGTAGATGAATTTTGAATGGAACCTTGATAATTATCCAAAATTTGTTTTTTGATTGTGTTCTTTGATGATTCATCAGTAGAGTCTACCGATCTTAAATCCCAGGATTCCAAAAAAGTCCCTGGTCCAGCAGACATAATTATGATCCGATCGGCTAGTTTGAGAGCCTCTTCAACGTCATGTGTCACCAAAACGATTGTTAGCTCTCTAGAAGATTTAATATCCAGAAGCCAATCTTGTAGGTAAGTTCTGGTGGAAGGATCTAGAGCTCCAAAAGGTTCATCAAGCAATAAAACTTTGGGATTAACAATTAGAGTTCGTGCAAGATTTACTCGTTGAGCTTGTCCTCCAGAAATTTCATCCGGGTATGAATCGGTTAATTGATCTATTCCAAATTCCTGAAGTAATTTTTTAGTACCATTTTCGTTTTTCGCATCGAAATTTTTTGAGAAAGAAAGCCCTAATTCAATATTTTCTTTGACTGTAAGCCACGGGTACAATAACGGTTCTTGGAAGACCATGCCTGCCTTTGAATCGTCTTTTTCACCTGCATCTATAATTTCTCCTCCACTCAATTTTTCTAACCTTGCAATTGTCCTGAGTAGAGTTGATTTACCACATCCACTTGGTCCTAAAATGACCAAAATTTCATTATCGAATATGTCAAGATTTATATCAGAAAAGACCAAACTACTTTTGGATTTCTGAGTATATTCTTTTGATGCATTTTTTATTTTTACTGCGATAGAATCCATCTTAGTTGTACTTCCGTTGGTGCTTGTATTGGTAAAAATGCTGCTTCTCGGAGTCTTCTCGATACAGGCGATGAAATAGAATATGCTGCTCCACCGCAGAGTTTGTATTCTAAGTTCACTGAAGATGAAGCTAATAATGCAAAATTTAACCTTACTCTTAGTAATCTTCGTATTTCTTCGTCAGATGCTAAATCATTACTTATCTCGATTTCTAATTCTTCAGATAGTTGATTGAATTCCACAATATTTTTTTGCAATTCATCTTCAAAAACTATTTTTGGACCACTGATCATATTTAATGATTCATGCAATGATCGGGCTGCTAAGCCTTTGCAGAAACTGGATTGCAATATCAGAAATGGAACGATTATTGATCGCATAAAGTTAGGAAAATCATGAGTCACAATATTCTCATTTGGGATTTTTAAATCTCTGATATTAATTGATGTGCTGAATGTTTGGTCGAGCCCTAATAATTTTGTGAAATTATTTATTTGTAATGCTTGTGAATTTCCAGGAATGGTCACGATGTATGTAGTGTCAGAAGATGTTTCCTTTACTGCTGTGACAATCACAAATTTACCAGTTAAGTTTGATGCCCATCGGATGAGCCCATTTGCTGTGAATTCATCATTTTCCTTCTCGACCTCTATAGGAATGTCAGTGCCGGTTAAGAAATTCGCGGTGCCTGGACCCATTGCCGTAGAACCAAAAATCGAACATTGTTTTAAGTCTGATAAGAGTTGTTTAAGGTTGTTGTTAGATGATTCAGATTGGTAAACATATTCGATTACCATTCGATGGCACCATGCCGCGAATGCAGAAGCCATGTCTTCATAAGCTACACTTGCTATAGCATCTGAAACTTCTTTTGTAAGCCTTTGTGATTTGGCTGTGTTTCCTATATCAGAAAGTTTTTCAGTCATGACTGAATGTGAACAAAATAGATATCTTAAACCTTCGTAAAGGCCGATTTCAGATCTATCTATTTTGTCAGCTGAATTACTAAAATACTCAACTATACTGTCAACTGGCGAAAAGTTAATAGTTTCCATAGCTAAAGTACTAGTCATCGACAATAGATCCAATTGTAGTCATACGATCGATAGGGGTATCTACTACATCTCGAGCTCTTATAACAGCTTCATCATCAGGGGCATCATATAAACACACACATTTTTGCATGTCTTCTCTCACGTAAGTTCGCATAAATGTAGTTTCAGGAACATTTTCGTATAGCGGAGATTTTTCCTTTTTGCGTGCAAGGTATGTTTCCATAGATAGATCTGCAGGAAGATCCCACTCGACTAAATAATTTGCTTCTTGTGAACGGCTTCGCACCTCTTCAATAGTTGCACCTACTATTCGTACGGCTGCAACTTCTTTATAAGTTAGTTCTGCTTTAATTAGAGCTGCCTCTAATGCAACTTTTGAAGGTGCTTCACTGATGGAATAAATTGTTTTTAAACCTTCACCAAAAAAGAATTCAACAGGTTCGCCACCTGCACTTGTAATAACATTAGCAAGGTCTTCAACAGCCGCCTTCAAGTCATTTTTGTCAGTTGAATCAGCAGTTTTTTCAGTTAAAAAAATATCCATTTCCACCTCCGAGGAGAAATAGCTAATAGGTGTACTACTTAAGATAAGTTTGTTGAGCAACAAGGTCAACTTAATAATGTAAAATAATCAAATATATTATGAGTCGAATCCTGTATCTTCATTCCAATGTGATTCTGCGTAAGCTGCTTCACGTGCTAACTCATCACACCGTTCATTATTAACATTCCCTGCATGACCTTTGACCCAATGATAAGTAATATCATGTGAACCATCTAAATCTAGTAATATTTTCCATAAATCAATATTTTTGGCAGTTTTTTTGCTACTTAATTTCCAATTATTTTGTTTCCATTTTACTGCCCATCCTTTTGTAAGGGCGTTCACAACATAAGATGAATCTGTATAAAGGTTTACTTTAGATCTGGTTCTCAATGCTTCTAATGCTCGTATTACGGCAAGTAATTCCATCCGGTTATTCGTAGTTAATCGGTATCCTGCAGAAATTTCTTTTTGCTTCAATTCCGAGATTAAAACAACACCAATTCCTCCCGGTCCAGGATTGCCTAAACAAGAACCATCTGTGTAGATAGTGACTTCATGCATGGATGAATTTTTACTTTCTTGCAGTGATGGATCTATTGAACTTCAATCCATCCTCCTCGACCACGTGGATCGGCACCTCCCGAAAGTACATTTGTTTCAGGGTCACGACTCACTGCATGAACTAAAGAGAAAAAAGGATCATAACTCTTTTCACTCTTTAAGGTCTTTAATCCTTTTCCTTCTAAATAGTTGCGAACTTGATAATACAGGCGTGTTTCGACATCAACCCAAACTCCTTCAGAATGTATTCTTGGTGCAGAGACTGCTTCGGTAGACGTCATTCCATAATCTATAAAATTCACAATTGCATTGAGATTACCGGTAAGAATTTTGACTGCACCTGGTGCACTAGTTACAAACACTGGTTTGTTATCTTGCAGCACAATTGTAGGTGACATCCCTGTAGTTCTAGACTTCCCCGGTGCGAGTGAATTTGGATGGCCTGTATAGGGCTGAAAGACGTGCATCGAATTATTAAAAATAAATCCTAATCCCTCGACAACCACACCCGAGCAAGGACTTCCTAATGTATGTGTTATTGCAATCGCATTCCCATCACTATCCATGGCAGATACTGTCGTTGTTTCTTTTGATTCAGGAACAGCAGTGCCTTGCACATCAAATATTTCTTCGTTGCGAATTCGTTCGGCCCAACTATTTGCATGTTCTTTTGAAAGTAATTGTTCGACAGGTACATCTTGAAAATCTGGATCGCCTAAATATTTATCTCTATCAACGAAGCCAGCACGCTGTGCCATTGCCATCATATAACTATATTCAGGGCTTCCGAATGGAACATCTTGTAAATTAAGGTCTTCTAAAATGTTTAGTGTTTCTATGATTTGCATGCCACTCCCTGGTGGTCCATTGCCACATATCTCGTAACCTCGATAATTCCCACGCACTGGGTCATAAATTGAAAGTTGGTAGGATTCAAAATCTTTTTCAGTGAGAAGTCCTCCGTTTTTCTTAAAGTCATCTATTATTGTCTGTCCAATTTCACCACCTTTGTAAATTGCATCGGGACCTTGTTTTGCAATGATTTTGAGAGTCTCAGAATAATCTTTCATTTGAAATAGATCACCGGTCTGTAAAGGGGTTCCATTAGTAGTGAATACTTTCTTCGCTGCAGGTACTGCCTGCATTATTGTTGCAACTCCAGAAAGCCCGTCTTTGTCTGGTCGTGACATTGTTTCGGATAACTCGGCTGGGACGATAAATCCATTTGATGCAAGTTCAATAGCAGGCTGTAAAAGTTCATTCCAAGGTAATTTTCCATAACGTTGCGAGACTTCGTACAACGCTAGTACCGTCCCAGGAGTAGTGACTGCTAAATAACCGACTTGGTTGATATGTCCTTCAAGTTCCCAAAAATCAGCACGAAGACGACCAATTACTTTGTCTGTCCACATATCTGGTGTAGCACTTAAAGGAGCTTTTCCATAGAAATCAATAACAATATGTTGACCTGATTCAGCATGGTAAACTTGCATTGTTCCATTTCCACCAACACTTGTCATTATTGGATCTGCTACACCTTGTGCAAAAGCAGTTGCGATAGCAGCATCAATTGCGTTACCACCTTGGTCCAGCATGATCTTGCCAGCATTAACTGCTTCAGGTTGAGGACAAACTAAAACTCCAGCCATTTTATTACCTATCTATTATTTTCTTTGTGTATTCTATGTACAGTGGTACACGACAGAGATATGAAAGGCAACTATGATTCGTTTTGCAGCTAGTTTATCTTGGCTTTTTCAAGAGGTAGATTTCATCGATCGATTCCGTGGTATAGCAGAACAAGGTTTCCAAGGAGTAGAAATACAGAGACCGTATGAATATGACTCAGCGTTAATTGCAGAGCAATTAACAAAATATAATCTGGAAGCCGTGCTAATTAATACTCCAGAGCCGTTAGCTGCTATTCCTGGTGAAGAGACAAAATTTCGCGAATCTATACTCAAAGCAATCTCTTATGCTGATGCGATTGGTTGCACAAAA
>JAKUNM010000024.1:0-20320 GCA_022451865.1 Dehalococcoidia bacterium | reverse complement strand
GAGTTACTGATAGTCCACTTGCTGATGAAACGTATCTTTCTAATTTACAATGGGCAGGTGAAAAAGCTTTTGGGCATTCTATTAATATATTAATCGAACCTCTAAATACTTTTGACAATCCTGGCTATTTTCTTTCACGAAGTGATCATGCAATGAAGGTTATTCGTGAAATAAATATGCCAAATGTACGACTTCAATTTGATTGTTATCACCTGCAAATAATGGAAGGTAATTTGGAATATAGTATCCGCCAATTTATCGATGATATTGATCATTTCCAAATTGCTGGTGTCCCTGGTCGATTTGAACCAGATCAAAATCAAGAAATAGATTATTCAAAAATATTCGAATTAATTGATGAATTGGGGTATTCAGGATGGATAGGTTGTGAATACCGTCCGCGTACAACTACTGCTGAAGGACTACATTGGGGATCGCAATTTAATTTAGGTGTATAAGCTGATTATCCTCTTCCTATATAAGGCATTTGTGTAGCCATGACCGTCATGAATAACACGTTAGCTTCCAAAGGTAAGTTCGCCATGTAGAGTACTGCTTCAGAGACACTTTCAACAGGCATTCTTGGTTCTGGAATAACTGTTCCATTTGGTTGAGGCACACCTTGTGACATACGGGCTGTCATATCTGTACTGGCATTACCGATATCTATTTGGCCACATGCGATATTGTATTTTCTGCCATCGAGTGACGTTGATTTGGTCAATCCAGTCAATGCATGTTTAGTTGCTGTGTACGGTGCAGAATTTGGCCTAGGTCGATCAGCTGAGATAGAGCCATTATTAATTATTCTCCCACCCATCGGATCTTGATCCTTCATAATTTTGAATGCTTCTTGCGTGCAAATAAAACTACCAGTTAGATTGATATCGACGACTTGTTTCCACTGATCTATCGATAACTCTTCTAATAATGAATTACCGGCACCGATCCCCGCATTATTAAAGAGTAAGTCTAAGCGTCCAAATTGTTTTTTTACTTCACTAAAAAGATTTAAAATAGAATGGGGATCACTAATATCAGTCACAATACTAACCGCATTAGATCTATTGTGCCCTGCTAGTTCCTCAGTCGCCTGAAGTGTTTCAATGTTTCTGCCAGCTAAAGCTACAGCATAACCAGCATTCAAAAGTGCGAGTGCTGTTGCTCTTCCTATTCCAGCTCCAGCTCCTGTAATAATTGCTGTTTTAGTGTAATTATTATCCATCTATAACCTCATACTAATTTGATAAAATATCGAAGACACTTGCTAGCTTGCTACCACCTGTTTCGCGATAAAATTCAGTAAACCCGCATTCTGTACAGGATAGTGCGTTGTATTTTTGATTTTGGAGATTCAAAAATCGTGACAGTCCCGACCCTGTTGTTCGGATGCTACCAGTTTCTGCAGTTCGAGAACTGCATTTTAGACATGTGAATGATTCGATTTGATGTTCTTGCATAAATGCCCCTTCTATCAATGTTCGCCTCTCATCTTAGTACACATTCTCAATAATTTTCGAGTATGTTCTTAGAAGATAAAATTTGAAAGGTGTATCGCATGTCACAAGTACAAACTATTACGGGAGTTATGGATAGTGCAGATATAGGTTGGACGTTATCACATGAACATTTAGTTAGCGGCATGGGTACGATGGAACGAACAGGTTTGTACGATGAAGTTGATGCTTTGCGTCGATGTAATGATGCACTTCAGGTTACTTACGATGCTCAAATACGAACTATCATTGACTGCACGCCTGTTGATTTAGGACGACAAGTTTCAGCTTTTCAGAGCCTTGCTCAGACATCGCCAATAAATATAGTCGCAGCTACTGGGGTATATCGATGGATCCCTCTTACATATCACTCATGGAGTGCAGATACTGTCGCACGTTTTTTTCAACGGGACATTGAAGAAGGCATTGAAGGGACTTCAATACGCGCAGGAATAATTAAAATTGCATGGGATGTTGAGTATTCTTCTACATCTGGTGGTTCGAATTCTATGCAAAATCAATTAGAAAAATGCGCACGTGGTGCTGCACGTGCTGCAAAATGGAGTGGAGTGCCGATTACATGCCACACACGAGCAGTTGATCGCGTTGGGATTCGATTACTCGATATTTTTGAAGAAGAAGGTCTTGATTTACGTGCCGTAACAATTGGACATACAAATGATTCACACGACTTGGATTACGTTTTAGAGCTTGCAAGACGTGGAGCTAATGTTGGCCTAGATCGGTATGCAAAACATTTGGGTGAAGAAGAATTAATACGAAGAGCTGGGATAGCTTTGTCGCTTATTGAAGCTGGATTCGCAGAACAAACTTCATTAGGTCATGATGCTGCTTCATATAGTGCGAATCGAGGCCCTGCCGAAGGCGGTTCACGATTGGAAGATTCAGGTTGTTGGCTTCCTATTCCTGATTTTGAAATCCCTTGGTTACGAGCACAAGGTGTTGATGATGAATCTATAGAAGCAATGATGGTCAAATCAGTGCAGGCAACTTTTGACGCGGCTAATGGGATGAAATCAAGTAATTGATCTGATTTTTCGATGCGGTTTGTGTTGGATTTTCATAATTTTCTTATAATTATAATGTAATTTCTGTTTGTATAATTATGGTATAAAAATGTTCATTTCGATTAGAAATGGAGTAATAATGGCAGAAGAATTAAATACAGATGATGTTGATCAACTGTTGAAGAAAAATAGCAATTTCCAATTCCGATATATTCTTTTGATAACTATCATTCTCATAGGTAGTGCCACTTTTTGGCTATATCCACAATTTGGTGAAGAAGAAATTTCCTCTTTACCGGAGCCCAGACCTGAAGAAGTAACACAAGGAAGAATTGTTGACGTTGAATCTTTGTCAGGTATTACCGTTGTTAAACGTTCCTCTAATATTTCTTTTGGAACGGCTGGAATTATACAAAAAGTAATGTTTAATGTTGGTGATCGTGTGCGACAAGGTGAATTACTAGCATCTTTACAGGCTGATGACGCACTTCGTAAGTTAGAAACTAGCTCAATACAACTCGAACAAGCAAAACTTCAACTTGAACAATTGCAAGCCGCACCTGATCTTGTCGATCTTTCATCTGCAAAGCAGACAATTGCATCTGCAGAATCTCAGGTTGCTGCACAAAAAAATGCACTTGCAACATTGTTGAAACCTGCTAGTGAAGAATCACTTGCTACGGCTGAACAATCGGTAGCAAATGCGAAGGTTCAATTGTCGAAAGCAAAATCCAACTTGCAAACACTTCGTGATTCTGCAAGTAACGAATCACTTTCTGCTGCTGAACAATCAACAGCGAATGCACGTGTGCAATTATCAAAAGCTGAAAGTGATTTGTTATCTCTAGAAACACCTGCTTCAGATTCCGACATTGCTGTTGCCAACTCAGATGTAGCACTGACTCAATCTAAATTTGCAGCAGCTCAGTCATCAGAAACAATTGCTTTCGATAAAGCCGTAAAAGCACAAGAAAATTACTGTGACAATTGGAATCCGAAAAAATCCTGGTGCTTTGAATCATTGCCGTTGGCTTCAGATGTGTTAGCAGTACTGACTGTTGAAAGAAATTCCTTAGATAAGCGCAGTCAACTTTTCACTGATGCATATCTGAATGCTAGTTCTGTATATGGAACTGCAATATCAACTACGAAATCAGAAAAATCAAAATTATTAATTGCACAGAAAAAACTAGATGACTTAATAAAAGGTGCTTCTGAAGAAAAAATCTATCAAGCAGAACAATCTGTGCTCGCTGCAAAGAAAGCACTTACTGCAGCACTTGAACGCCAAAAAGATCTTCTGAGTGGTGCTCAAAGTGAAGAAATTTACCAAGCAGAACAATCTGTTCTTGCGGCAGAAAAGTCACTTTCTGCTGCATTAGAACGTCAAAATGAATTAAAAATTGGTGCTACAACAGATGAAATTGCAAAAGCAGAAGCTGCATTACATAGCGCGGAGACAAGTCTCAAGAGTGCACAGGCAAAATATGAAGATCTTATGGATGGCCCATTAGGGACCGAATTAACGAAATTAGAACAAAATATTAAACTTGCAGAAATCAATGTTGAAGCTGCTGAATCTGATATTAAAGAACTTTCTTTATTTGCGCCTTTTGACGGTGTGATTAGTGAAATTAATATATTTCCAGATGATCGAGTTAATAGTAATACAGTCGCTGTAGTTCTGGACACTCCTGAAGATGTCACTCTCGAATTGACAGCATCAGAAGCTGAAATATTAACCATAAAATCTGGTCAGATGGGTTTTGCAGAATTTAATTCAATTGAAGATATAAAATATCCTATTCGAATTACACATATTGGAACTGTTCCTAACATGAATCAAGGAGTCATTACATATCGTATTAATGCTGAAATCATTCAAATGAGAGACCTTCTTGATACCGAATTGAGATTGCTTAATAGTCTTGGATCTTTAGAAACTTCTGGAATGAATGTGTTGAGTTCTAACGCCGATTCAGTTCGACGTGGACGTGGAGAAAGAAATGCATCACCAGAAATGCAGGCCTTGAGAGAACAATTAGAAAATATAGAATTGCCCGAAGGTACAACATGGCGTGATGTGATACGTGCGGTAGCTACAGGTGCGCCATTACCTGAAGGCGTTATACTTCCAGAAGGAATATCCTTACCAACCGGTACAGGATTGCAACAACAGGCAAATGAAAATAACCGTGACAATGTTTCACGTGGAATGCAAATGCCATTGCCTGGCATGAATGCTTCTGTCGATATTTTAATTGATATAAAAGAAAATGTTTTGCAAATACCTTCAATTGCTGTGCGGCAACAAGGTACTAATTCATACGTTGTTGTACAAAATGAAGCTGATAATTTCGCTCGAAAAACAATTAAGATCGGTGATTCTGATGGACAGATGACGGAAGTGGTAGAAGGCTTGGCATTAGGTGATATTGTCTTTACAGGCATTAGTGCTCCTGCTGAGGAAAATTTTTCTCTTTCAAACGTTGAACCAAACGTCGAACAACCTACACAGAACCCATCCAATCAGCGCCAACCACCTGGTCGCCAGTCACCGAATTCACGCCGATGATTACATTAGAAAATGTTGAACGAACATATGGTATTGGATCTAATGTTGTCCATGCTTTAGCAGGTGTCACTCTTCAAATTGACCAAGGTGAATATCTTTCAATTATGGGTCCATCAGGATCTGGTAAAAGTACATTAATGAATATTATTGGATGTTTGGATAGACCTTCCTCGGGAAATTATTATTTTGAAGGACATGAAGTCGGTAAATTGCATGACGATGCTCGAGCACAGCTAAGAGGGAAAGTTTTTGGTTTTGTATTCCAATCGTATAATTTACTCCCAAGGATGACTGCCTTAGAACAAGTTGAATTACCATTGATGTATCAAAAAATACCTAATAGACAACGACGTGCTGCAGAGGCACTCATTCAAGTCGGTCTAAAATCTCGTTTATACCACCATCCAAATGAATTATCTGGTGGAGAGCAGCAACGAGTTGCTATTGCAAGAAGCTTAGTTGTTAATCCGCGTATAGTTGTTGCAGATGAACCAACAGGTGCTCTTGATACACGAACAGGCACTGAAGTGATGGAACTATTGAGTTCTTTAGTCGATAAAGAATCGATTACTGTTGCTGTTGTTACACATGAACAATTAGTTGCTGATTATACAAGACGTATCATTCGAATGAGTGATGGAAAGATAGTCGACGATTTGCAAAACATTACTTCTGAGACTGTAGACAGGTCTTAGAATGAGTTTTATTGATGCCATGCAAATAGGTTGGCGTGCCATTGGATCGAATCGTCTTCGAAGTGGTTTGACGACATTAGGTCTTGTTATAGGCGTTTCTTCCGTCATCGTTTTAATTGCTGTGGGTCAAGGTACACAGAAAGAAGTTACGGACAGTATTCAAGGTCTTGGGACTGACTTAATTTTTGTAAATCCTGGTATAAGTCAAGACAACACTTCTGGAACAAGTGGTGGGCGCGGTTCAGCTACTACGCTGGTATTAAGTGATGCAGATGCTATAAGTTCTGCAAATATTCCTGATTTAGTTGATGTTGCTGGCGAACTTAAAATCAGTGCTCAAGCTATTGCAGGAGCAGAAAATCAAACTATTGACGTTGTCGGTACAACTGAAGAATGGAAATATGTCCGAGATGCGAATATGGCGATGGGGCGTTTTTTAAGCCCTGTTGATATTGAAAATAACGAACTTTCAGTTGTGTTAGGTTCATCAGTTGCTGAAGCGCTTTTTTCACAAAACGATCCCATTGGAGAATCATTGCGTATTTCTATAGCTGGCGGAAGAGTTAGCTTTAATTTTCAAGTCATTGGCGTCATGTCTCCACGATCCGGTAACGAAGGACTTGAGTTGAACGATCAGGTGTACATTCCTGTTACAGCGTTACAATCACGTCTTCGTCGATTCCTTCGAAACGCTGATGGTGAAATTATTATTAACCAGATAGTTCTTCAGACCTCCCCTGACGCAGACAAAGCAATTGTTAAGCAATTGATCTCTGAAGTTTTAATTTACAAACATCAAGTTACAGAGCCAGATTTTACGATTCAAAGTCAAGACGATCTCATAAGCGCTGCTACTGAAGTGAGTAATACTCTTTCGCTATTACTAGGGAGTGTCGCAGGTATTTCATTACTTGTTGGAGGTATTGGAGTCATGAATATTATGTTAGTTTCAGTGACTGAACGCACACGTGAAATAGGTATTCGTAGAGCTGTTGGTGCACAATCTAAAGATATTGTAAAACAATTTGTAACAGAAGCATTGATGTTGAGTGTATTTGGTGGTTTAGCTGGTGTAGCAATTGGAGTAGGTATTTCTATTCTTTTAGATGGACGTGAAATCGCTGGGCAAACAATGACTACTGTAATTCAGGAATGGAGTATTTTTCTTGCTTTTGCTGTCTCTGCAAGTGTTGGCTTAGTTAGCGGTATTTATCCTGCGTATAAAGCAACATTTGTCGATCCTATCGCTGCCCTGAGAAATGAGTAGATTTTTGTTTATTGATGTTGTTAAGATTAGTTCATGATGATCGAACGACAAAAAGTTTTTGTAACACGAAATATTGTTCCTACTGCAATATTGAAGTTAAGAGAACATTTCGACGTAGAAGTTTGGGATGACTCTAATCCACCCTCAAAAGAAATGCTTATTCAAAAATTACAAAACATTGACGGAGTGATGACCGAAGTAAGTGACGTTATAGATGATGAGGTACTTGCCTCCTGTGAATCATTGAAAATTGTCGCAAATCGAGCGATTGGATTCGACAATATTGATCTTGATTCTGCATCTAAAAACGGAATATTTGTCTCCAATACCCCTGGAATCCTGCAAGAATCATGTGCTGATTTTACAATGGCCCTTATGCTTTCTTTAGCACGCCAAGTAACACGTTCTAATCGTAAAGTTCTTGCTGGTGAATGGAAATTTTTCGATCAAATACCATATTTGGGTACTGATGTTTTCGGCAAAACACTTGGTTTGTTAGGTATGGGTGAAATAGCAGCTGCTGTTGTAAAACGTGCAGTAGGATTTGATATGGAAATACTATATTATTCTCGATCGCGAAAACCAAAGCTTGAACAGGCATATAACATTCACTGGGCATCTTTTGATGAATTGCTTTCCAAATCTGATTATATTTCTGTGCATGTTCCGTTGACCTCCGATACTAAAAATTTGATTGGAAAAAAAGAACTTAAACAAATGAAAAAGGATGCTTTTTTAATCAATACATCTAGAGGTGGTACGGTAGACCATGAGGCCCTACGTAAAGCTTTGGTTGAGGGTAACATTGCTGGAGCTGCTCTTGATGTTACTACACCTGAGCCTATTACCCCCGATGATCCTCTTGTCAGCATGGAAAATGTAATAATTACTCCACATATTGCAAGTGCGAGTGCCGCTACAATTCAACGAATGGGTATATTGGCAGCTGATAATATTATTGCAGGATTAAGAGGTGAAAAAATGCCTTCATGTTTAAATCCTGAGATTAAATCGGTCTGAATGACTCTTATTGAGAGTCCTGTTCGATTCGTAGTTGTTCCTGAATAAAAGCACAATTTTCACATGCAAAATTACTTTCAGGGATATTTTCTGAATTTAACACATGGATCATTTCTTCTAACTTAGTGTCAATCCAATCTAGTTGTAATTTGTAAGGAACTAATGTTTCTTCAAACGCTAAGGAACCGTAAAAACCATCAATGGATTTGTTTGCATTACAGACGTAAAAATAACCAGTATCTGACACTGCGAATCCCATTTTTTTGAGGATATATGCATATATTTCCAGTTGAATTTTATATCCTTGATGATAAGTACCAGCGAGATAATATTCTGATGTCACTGGTACTTTATTCGCTTGTGATTTGTAGTCTACAACGATCAATTCATTTGTTATGTTATTGAACCAAACATCATCTATGCCTCCAAAAAGGTATAAATTCGAATCAAATATTTGGCATTCGATACCTTTAAAAGAATTTCGCCAATCATCCAATGATTCATGTTGATAAGGGATAATATGCTGTAATCCATATCGTTCATGTATACGATGTGGGATTTGTTTTATTCTGGATTTATCAAATTCTTTTTTTAACAATTCATCGACAGTTGAATTTAAAGTCCATCCTGGCATGCTTGGAGTGTTTAATCCTTTGACACGATCTAAATAAAAACATTTGGGACAATTCAAAAAATCATCAAATTTACTTCTGCTGATTCTAAAAACTTCAGTCTGATGTGCTTTGTAAATTGTATTTGTTCTTGAACGGATGCCAGAAGCTTGAACAAATTCTCCTTTGCTATTTCTTTTAAGGCTTATCATAAAATCACCGTCATTACATTTTACTTTGTACTTGATTTAGCATAGGTATTAGCTTATCGGATATCAGTTGCATACTTTTCAAACTTGCATCTAATGGCATACCTGCCCAGTGGGTTCGAAAAATAAAATGATTAACTCCACATTGTTCCCATAATGGCCGTAATTGTTCAAAGCATTCTTCTGGCGATCCAAGTACAAAACGATCTACTAGTAAATCATCAAAAGGTTGTGCAAAATTTTCTTCTGTAGGCATGACTTTATCTTGTCCCCACGCAGAGTAAGCTGCATATTTTTCTGAAATAAAAGGACCAGCTATTTTTATTGCTTCAGATCGATCTTTGGCACAAAAAATTTCTCTGAATGCAGGTATTTCATGCGGTATCGGCAGATTCGACGCATTACGTTCTTGCAAAAAAAGTTCCATTTGGTCTATAACTGTTTCACTCGTTGCATGTGGATTAATTAACCATGCATCAGATAATCTTGCTGCCCTTTTTACTGCATTATCATTATTTGCAGCTATCCAAATCGGCGGGTACGGTTTCTGAATTGGTTTCAATGGCATGGTTACATTCTCTAAAATACAGTAGTCCGATCTAAACGAGATATTTTCCTCTGTCCAAAGCCTTTTGATAAGATGTAGAGATTCCTCAAATCTTTTAACTCGTTGACCACGATGAACTCCAAACGCATCAAATTCTATATCACGATAACCTAGCCCAATCCCACATATGAAATTACCTTTGCAAATAACATCTAAAGATGCGATTGTTTCTGCCATATATACAGGATTATGTAAAGCAGAAAGAAGGATTCCCAACCCTAATGTCATGTCACCTGCCTCGGCTTGGAGTCGAGCTAAAAAGGGAATTAATTGAAGTTGTTGATTCCCTTCATTTAAGTAATGTTGTCCACTGAATAATGAATTCCAGTTATTATCTCGGGCAAAGTGGGTCATGATGTACTGTTCGTGTAAACGGGCAATCATGTCCGTGTTCGATTGATGTTGATTAGTTAAAAACAAGCCTATTTTCATTGCAATTCCTTAACCAGCTATTCTTGCCCAGCGCCATGTTTTGGGTGAAAGGATAATTAGTGTTCGTTCTCCTGGTTGTAATCCTTGACTGAGAGGGCGTCCTAAATAATTTTCAGCACTTTTTCCTTGTAATAATTTTGCTTCCCCATAAACTACCACACACGTTTCCCCTTCCCATACAGCGAATGAAATGCCAGGATTTTTACGAATATTTTTTATTTTTGCAGTTGATTCACTAGCTGTGATTGATATGTCAGTGCCATTATAATTGTAAGAAACGAGTGATTGCTGTGCTGTTCCATTTTGTCTTCCGGTTGCAAGCACTCCCAATTTATGTTGAAGAAGAAATTGTTCTGCTAGCTCACGTAGCTCTTGATAATTGTATTTTTTTTCTGTAGACAATATTTTCTCCTTTGTCATCTTCTTCTTTTGATAGAATACTGCATGCGTAATAAAGAACGGACATTATGCCTAAAGAAAATTTAGAATATCTCAATACATTGATTAGGGAAATTCCTGATTTTCCTAAACCGGGGATTCTCTTCAGAGATATTACTCCGTTATTGTTTATTCCTGAAGCACGTGAACAAATCACTGTTAATTTGATAGAAAAAATTGAATCATTTAACCCATCAGTTATTGTGGGCATAGAAGCACGTGGATTTATATTTGGTGCTGTAATAGCAGATCGACTGCAATTACCTTTCGCAATAGTTCGTAAATCTGGCAAATTACCTGCAGAGACTTTCGAAGTTAGTTACCAATTAGAATATGGTACAGATTTATTACAAATACATACTGAACCAAATTTGGATGACCATAAAATAGCTCTTATTGATGACTTACTAGCTACTGGCGGAACTGCAGTTGCCGCAAAAAGATTGATTGAGAAAGCAAATGGTCTCGTTTCAGCGTGCGGTTTTATTGTTGAATTAAAAGATTTAAATGGACGAATACATTTAGAAGACACGCCTATTTGTTCTGTTTTAGAAGTTTAATGTGATGTTACTAAATTTTTATTTTTGAAAAATTAATGAATTTGTTATTAAAATAACTTGTCTGAAATTCATTGTTCGAGGTACGTTCTAGACTCCCCAAAAAAAAAGATGTCGGTTAGATATAGGCTTTATCGCCTAGGAAATTTTATTTTCTAAAATGACAGGGAGAAATTATGTTTAGAAATATTCTCAAATCAAAAAAACTATTGTTCATCATAGTTCCCATTTTTGTATTTGCTGGATTTGCATGTTCGTCTGATTCTGCCGATTCAGATAAAGATGCTCTTACGTTTGGGATGATTCTTGTTGGTCCACGTGACGATCGCGGATGGTCTCAAGCACATTTTGAAGGCGGTCAATATATAGAAGAAAAATTGGGTGCAACGATGATAACAATAGACAAAGTTAATCCTGCCGATTCTCCTAACGTTACAGTTCCTCAAATAGTTGACGATATGATTGATCAAGGTGCACAACTTATTTTCGCTACTTCAGATGATATGAAGGATGGAATTCTAGAAGCAGCAGCCAACCATCCCGATGTCCCTATGATTTGGTCTTCCGGTGATAGTGCATGGACTGAGGGTAAAGATTATAGAAGTGATCTTAAAAACCTCGGCAACGTCATGGGTCAAATGGAATATGGAAAAATGATTGCAGGATGTGCTGCTGCATTACAAAGTGATACAGGTAAGATTTCTTTTCTTGGTCCTCTAATTAATGATGAAACACGACGTTTAGTAAATAGTGCATATTTAGGCGCTAAACATTGTTGGACTGAAATTGCTGGCAAAGATGCATCTTCCCTGTCATTTGAAGTTGTTTGGATTGGTTTTTGGTTCCAAATACCTGGTGTAACACTAGATCCAACGCAAGTAGTTAATGAATTTTTTGATTCCGGATCTGATGTTGTAATATCAGGTATTGATACTCCAGAGGCTATAGTTCGCGCAGAACAAATTGCTGCAGGAGGGGAGACAGTTTGGGCAGTTCCTTATGATTATGAAAATGCCTGTGATTTAGGTGAATCTGTTTGTCTAGGAGTTCCTTTTTTCAACTGGGGTCCTTCATATCTTGAAATTGCAAAATCGGTTAATGATGACGATTTTGAAGCTACATGGACATGGGCAGCTCCGAACTGGGATGATTTAGAAGATACGGATGATGGTGCTATTGGATTTAAGAAAGGTGCCGGTCTAACTGACGACAATGCAAAGCATCTGGACAAGTTTATTTCCTCACTAGAAGACAATGACATTAATTTATGGACAGGACCTCTTAATTATCAAGATGGTAGTGTTTTCCTTAAAGACGGAGAGGAAGCTAGTGATCTTCAAATTTGGTACACATCGACTTTGTTAGAAGGAATCGATGGAGCATCAAGCGCTGATTAACATTAGATCTTGATGCGAAATAATGACACTTGACGTAGACAAAATAAGCAAACATTTTGGTAATGTTTATGCCAACAATAATGTTTCATTGTCCATTGACTCAGGTGAAATACATGGCTTGCTTGGTGAAAATGGTGCTGGCAAATCGACATTAGTAAAAATCCTCTCCGGTTTCTTCGAAAAAGAAGCCGGAGAGATTAGGCTTAATGACCAATTATTGGATTTAAGTTCACCTAAAGATTCTATTAAATGTGGTATCGGTATATTACACCAAGAACCAATGGTTTTTTTGCCTTTTTCGGTTTTAGATAATTTTTTAATTGGTAGTACTGATCAATTCTTCGCACCTCGTAAAGAAGCTCTAAAGCAATTTCAGGAAATATGTAATAAATTTGATTTTGAATTAGATCCTGATACACCGGTCTCTCTGTTAACTATTGGTCAACGACAACAATTAGAAATAGCCAGATTACTTTGGTTAGATCCCAAAGTTCTGATATTTGATGAACCTACTAATGCGATTTCACCTGCTCAACGAGAAAAACTTTTTGCTACTATTCAGCAACTATCTACTGAAGGCATGTTGGTAATATTCGTCTCACATAAATTAGAAGAGGTTGCTGCAATTTGTGATTCAGTCACTGTCTTGCGAAAAGGTAAAGTGGCAGGATCTAAAAAATTGCCATGTCCTCAAAGTGAATTAATTGAATTAATGTTTGGAAAATTATTTCCATCTAAAGAGATAAAAGATATTCAAAAAGGTGGGATCCAATTAACAGCTTCCAATCTTAAATCAATAGAAGGTCGAGAATCTATTGAGATTACAAATTTTGAAATTCGAAAAAGTGAGATTGTAGGTATTGCTGGAATTGAAGGTGCTGGTCAGAGAACTTTTTTGCGTACAATTGCTGGAAGAAATTCAGCTGAATCCGGAACAATTATATCAGGACGTAATTTACTTAATGGAACTGATTATCATCAACGTTTAGAAAAAGGATTGTACTATATGCCTGCAGATCGACTTGGTGAAGGTTTGATCTCAGAACTTACGATTACTGAACATATTGCTTTGGTTGAAAATAAAAAAAAGAATCAAATTATTGATTGGGAAATGTGCTATTTGCGTGCAGCTGAGTTAATTGCACAATTTCAAATTCAAGGGACTCCTGAATCTAAAGCAGAATCATTATCTGGTGGTAATCAGCAACGACTTATGTTCGCACTTATGCCTACAGATGCAGATACGATCTTACTTGAACATCCTACTCGTGGCCTCGATATTGAATCAGCTGATTGGATATGGAATCAATTATTAGATATGAGATCTGACGATTGCTCTATTATTTTCTCATCATCTGACTTTGAAGAATTACTATCATATAGCGATAGAATTATTGTTTGTTTTGCTGGTCGAATAGTGGGTGAATTTGAAAGAAATGAATTTAATCCTGAACACATAGCTTTGCTTATGAGTGGATCACAGATATGAATTCTATAAGAAAAATATTTACATCCAATATGTCAGTGATGAGTACTCTTTGTGCCGTTGCTATTTCACTTTTGCTTGCTATTTTATTGTTATGGTTTTCAGGTGCACCACCGATCGAGACAGGTAAATTATTACTTGAAGGATCTTTAGGCAATGCTACTCGATTGAGTGATACCTCAATGGTTTGGGTTCCGTTAGCATTAGCATCAGCGTCATTAATTATCACATTTGCTGCTGGATTATGGAATATAGGCGTTGAAGGACAAATTATTGTAGGTGCAATTTTTGCCTCTTTTGTTGCACGTGAATTTGATGCTCCTCCTCCACTGCTTTGGGGGGCAATGATCATGGCAGGTGGATTTGGCGGTATGTTTTGGGGAGGTTTAACAGGCCTTTTACGTATTAAAGGTAAGGTAAATGAAATTTTCGGAGGACTTGGTTTAACTTTTGTCGCCACAGGTCTCGTTATTTATTTAGTTATCGGTCCTTGGAAACGTGCTGGTATTGCATCAACAAGTGGCACAGCACCCTTTGATACTAAAGCTTGGTTCCCCACGATAATGGAACTTCGAATTTCACCGTTAGCAATTTTCTTGGCTTTAGCTGGTTTATGGTTGGTTTATTATCTCTTAAAGCAATCCAAATTTGGATTACAATTACGTGCAACAGGTATCAACGCTACTGCAGCATCACGTTTAGGGGTAAGAACTGAACGTAATTTAATGTTGGCTTTTCTATTAGGAGGCATTCTTGCTGGTATTGCAGGCACTGTTCAAGTGGGAGCAATTCATCATAAATTAGTTCCTTCAATATCAGGTGGTTATGGATATCTTGCGATACTTGTAGTGTTACTTGGAAATTATAAATCTTTCCGTTCAGGATTAATTTCTTTCTTCTTTGCAATGATTGCAGTAGGAAGTATTCAATGGCAATTACGTCTAGATTTACATTCTTCACTTGGAGGGGTCACGCAAGGCATACTTGTTTTGGTAACACTTATTGTCGTGGCTATTTTCTCTCAAATCAAACGTAATAAAAGGATCAAAGATGCATCCTGAAACGATCGCTACCATTATTGCTGCATCCTCCCCTCTGGTATTTGCAGTGTTAGGTGAAACATTAACTGAAAAAGTAGGTGTAGTGAATTTATCTTTAGATGGCAGCATGCTGTTAGCAGCAATGACTGGTTTTGCAGTTGCTTTTGTGACTGGAAGTGTCGAACTGGGGTTTTTAGCGGCAGCCTTGATCTCTTCGTTAGTTGCATTGGTTATTGTTTTTACAAGTATTGAATTGCGACTCAATCAAATTGCAATAGGACTAATATTAACTTTATTAGGCACAAAGTTAGCAGCGTTTCTTGGTCAAGACTTTGTGCGTCAAGTAGGCCCTTCAGTACAGGCACAAGCCATTCCTTATCTGAAAGATATTCCTTATTTGGGTGAAATATTTTTTAATCACAATCTAGTTGTCTATGCGTCTTTACTGTCTATTGTTGTGGTGTATCTTTTTTTATTTCATACCCGCCATGGCCTAGAATTGCAATCGTCTGGAGAGCGCCCTGAGGCAGCATTTGCTAAAGGTATTCCAGTTAATCGTCTCCGTTATATTTATACAGCGTTGGGAGGTGCACTTGTTGGTATAGGAGGAGCGGCTTTTTCACTTGATGTTAAATTAGGATGGTCTGAAGGTCATATAGCAAATTTTGGTTGGATTGCATTGGCAATAGTTATATTTGGGGGATGGCATCCAGTTCGAGCTGCTCTTGGATGTTACATATTTGGTGCATTACAAATTATTGCCTTGCGTTTACAACCTGAACTACCTGGGTTATCACAGGTACTGCCAATACTTCCTTTTCCAATCATGATTTTAACTTTAGTTGCTGTTAATCATCCATTTATAAGAAAAATAGGTCTTAGATCTTCTGTGATTGGAAAAATTGTACGTAGTGACCCTCCTGCAGGTTTGGGAAGACCTTTCTGGCGCGAATGAGCGATAAGTATTATGCTATCTCACCAAGTCATATTTTATTGGAGTAATTGTGAATTCAAATAAGACAAATGACCTATCTCTACACAAGCTCTCTCCTTCTGATGTAAATCCTGCTTTACGACTTATGTGGTCATCAGAAGAAATTCAAGAAGCTGTTGTAATGATTGCAAAGCAACTCGTTAATTCATTCTCGGAAATTGAAACAGTCAATCTAATCCCAATCATGTCTGGAGCTTTGCCATTTGCTGCGTCATTGGGTGCAGTACTTGAAGATCTTGCTCCAGGGAAATGGGTGATTGCACCAATTTTTGCTAGTGCATATGACGATGATAAAAAAATCGGTGCTCCCATCGTTGAATTCCCTTCTCGTTTTAATGATCGTGTTGATTTCAATGCTCCAGCGGTGATAGTAGATGACATGTTAGACAGTGGAATGACCATGACTACTGTTGTCAAAATTTTATCAGAGAGAGGGTTTTCTGATATTCAAATTTGTGTGTTAGTCGATCGAGTGTTGCCAAGAGAAAATGATATTGTTGCTGATTTTCATGCACTTGAAGTTGGTACAGATCATTGGCTTGTTGGGTTTGGCTTTGACACTGATCAAAGATTCAGAGGCTCATCTGCTGTGTATTATCTTGATCAGTAGCAATCTTTCTTTGTGGGCCTGATATTAAATATTTCACCCAAATGATATGATGTGATAATGGAATTAGTGGCAATTGTTTTAATATTAATCACAATTAATATGATTTGTTTACTGTTTTTTTATTTCATAATGAAATCAAACATCCGGATACTTCTTGCTGATACACAACATACCGCCCTTCAAACTAACTCGGAAGATTTTTTACAGATTGCTAAGGATCAAATAGGAAAAGAAACAACAATAATTGATAGGGAACTTAAGACTTTACGTTCATATCTTGAACAAACTGATAAAGATCGGATTAGGACTTTTGCACAACTTGATACCATCATAAAAGATCAAGCTGGAAATATGACTAACCTTCAAAAATCAACAGAAAACCTTAATGCAATTCTTCAATCGGGACAGTCTCGCGGTCAATGGGGAGAAAGGATGGCAGAAGATATTCTAAATTCCGCAGGTTTTATTGAAAATATTCAATACATGCGTAATAAAACTATGAATTCAAATTCGAATCGTCCTGACTTTACATTTTTGTTACCAGAAAATCGTATTTTGAATATGGATGTAAAGTTTCCTTTTGCTGCATTTATACGTTATCTAGATAGTGATGATGAAAAAATAAAACTTAATTTTAAAAATGAATTTATACGTGATGCGAAACAGCGTGTAAAAGAAATTCTTACACGCGGCTATATTGATCCAGAAAACGGGACTTTGGATTATGTACTGCTATTTATTCCGAATGAGCAAGTCTACGGCTTTATTCATGAACATGATCCTGACTTTCTCGACGATGCGTTACGACAGAAAGTAGTTTTGTGTTCGCCGTACACGTTATTCGCCATCTTAGGTGTGATCCGGCAAACATTAGAAAACTTTAATCTCTCACAGAAAACAAATGAAATCCTCACTACATTGGCTATATTTTCTGATGAGTGGGAAAAATATAAAATTTCTACTGAGAAAGTTGCTAAGAGCATGGAGTTATCGAATAAAAACTTTGAAGAAATTATTGGTGTACGCATGCGAGCATTGGATGCTCGGATTAAAGACATACATCAAATTCGCAATGATAACGAATGAGCTTTAATTGCTTAATTGACTGATCGTATTACCTCCCAGTAATCAAATGTTTTGTTACAGTGTTGCAATATGCCTTCTTTTACAACGATTATTGATGAACGTTTTCCCGCATTAAATCAATACGATTATCGTCGTTTATTTATAAATGGTTTTTTCACTTATGGTGCTCGTTGGGCAGATATATTGGCACGAGGATGGTTAGTATTCGAGCTTTCAGGTAACTCAGCAACTGCAGTTGGATGGGTTGCGTTCGCTAGTTTTTTGCCTGCTATTGTAGTAGGCCCTATCGCTGGAGTACTTGCAGATCATATTGATCGACGAAATGTCCTGATATTTGGAACCTTAGGTGGAGTAATTTTTACATTATTGCAAGTAGTTGTCATTGTTACAGACGTAGTTCAAGTTTGGCACGTGATACTATTGGGTTTTCTTTCAGGAGCCGCACAGTCTACTACTATTGCTGCCCGGCAATCTCTTATTGCTAATGTTGTCAAAAAAGAGCAGCTCATGAACGCTGTTGCACTAACTGCTTTAGCCAGACACGGGTCACGTATCTTTGGTCCATTGATCGGAACAGTACTTTTAACAACAGTTGGTGCAGCACCAGTATTTATTCTTTCCACACTACTATTGTTAATAGGCTTAATTGAATTGATACGTATGAATTATCGTATGGATCCAGAAGCTGAAAACAAATTAAGCCATGGGGTATCTGTTGGTGCAGTTGTTTCTAATGTCAGTAATGAATTATTGAGTGGAGTACAGTATATCCGTAATGACAGTCGTATTCTGACTATTGTATGGCTTGTTGCTGCTCACTGTGGTTTGACTATGTCCATTGATGCATTACTTCCCACACGTGTAACGGACTTAAATGGTGAAGAAGACCTTTTTGGCCTTGCCTTAATTGCTATTGGTGTTGGTTCAGTTGTCGGGACTATTATCATTTCACAATTATCAAATGACTCACAGCGTGCCTGGACTTTCAGGGTAATGGCTGTTGGTAGTGGTATTGGGCCAATAGTTCTTGGAAGTTCTGGAACAGCTACGATATTTATAATTGGTGCATTAATTGCAGGATTTACGCAATCTGCTTTTATGGCAATGACATCCACTTTTGTACAAGAAGTAGTCTCAGATGAATTTCGTGGTAGAGTCCTGTCTCTCTATATAATGCTTGCAGGAGGGACCATGGCCTTTTTGAATCTTGGATTTGGGCGTGTCACAGATCTGTTTGATGTTCGTGCAGTATTTATTCTTCCAGCTATTTTGTGGCTGATAATAATCGCAGCCGCTGTGTTTAAATCTTCTGAATTTAAGTCTTTGATTCGACATGGCCGTTTTGTCAGTAATGATCAGAAAGTATTAATCTAACATTTTTGACACTTAAATGTTGATACAGTTAATTGAGCGAGGTTTGGTATGATGCTGTGAAGTCTACTGACTTCGCTCACCAAATACTTTTCCAGTATTGTATTTACGTTACTTCTGCATAAACTTGTTAAATGTTTCATATCGTACTATTTGAACCTCGAATAGCTTTTAATACTGGAAATATTATTCGACTATGTGCCAATACTGGTTCAGAACTACATCTTATTAAGCCGCTAGGATTTAATTTTGAAGAATCAAACTTACGTCGTGCTGCTTTGGATTATAGAGATCTAACTAATGTTACAGAATATGATGATTTTGCTTCTTATATGAAAAAATATTCTGAACGAAGAATTCTTGCTATTACACCCCATGCAGCAAAATCATACGCCTCCACTACATTTGACGAACTGGATTCATTTCTTTTCGGTAGTGAAGATACAGGATTGCCACAATCGATCGTCGATCAAGTACCTTCTGAAAATTGTTTACGTATTCCAATGATGCCTAGAAATCGAAGCCTTAATCTTTCCAATGCTGCATCTATTGTCACGTATGAAGCATGGCGACAGTTACTGTTTATTGGTGATGTCAGTTGTCAATAACGACATAAAGACTCTGTATGGAACCATATTAAGGTTTTAAATATTTTTATTCGTATTGAAAGATTCTGATAAACTATTGTGATGAACATTATGCGAGTACCATTTTACGGTTTATGTTTAGGTATCGGTTGGGCTATTGGAACATTACTTTGCTACACAGGAATGTGTAGTTTTCTCAACCCTTTTTAATAAGCGTTTATCGTGAGAATTAGTAACCTTTGAGGAAAATATATGAGCAACGATGTGGGTGCATTAGAAGGCATTCGTGTTCTTGAATTTTCGCAAATAGTTGCTGCACCCATAGCCGGTGTAAATCTTTCCGATATGGGTGCCGATGTCATCAAAGTTGAACCTGTTGAAGGTGAATCTACCAGAAGGGCTGGAGGGATTGTCCCTCTTGAAAGTAAAGGTTTTCAATCTCTTAATCGTGGAAAACGAAGTTTACCACTGAATCTTCGTGATGACCGTGCAAAACAAATTGTTTATAGTCTGATACCTGACATTGATGTAGTGACTATTAATTATCGGTTAGGTGTTGCCGAGCGCCTTGGTATTGATTATGAAACACTTAAACAGTACAACCCCAAATTGATTTACTGGGAAAATACAGGTTTTGGAGCAATAGGACCTGGTGCTACGCGTGCTGGTACTGATCTTGTCGCTGGCGCTTATACGGGACTGATTGCATCCGAAGGCCATGTTGATGAAGTAGGTGCTCCTGAACGTGGTATAGAACTTGCAATTGCAGATTTTATAAGTGGCTATGCAGCATCAATGGGTATTTGCGCGGCAT
>JAKUNM010000023.1 GCA_022451865.1 Dehalococcoidia bacterium | reverse complement strand
CTTAAGCAAATAGAACGCGCTCAGGCATCTGGTATAGATGTCACTGCTGACCAGTATCCATATATAGCAAGCAGCACTCGATTAGCGGCAATGAAACAGAACGGTCAATTCGATTCTGGAGTAGAAATACCAAAAGTACTCTTGGCTGCAGTACCAGATCATGCGGAATGGGAAGGAAGATCGCTTGAAGACCTTGCACTGGAATGGGATATCCCTGTCGACCAAACAGTCGATCGTATCCTTCATCAAGCAGGTGATGGGGTTTTTGCAGTACGGTTTGCGATAAATGAGGAAGATGTTCGAGCAGTTCTCAAGCACCCTAGCACAATGATTGGATCAGATGGTTTAGGATATGGATCAAAACCCCATCCCAGACATTTCGGGACTTTTCCACGAGTGCTGGGGCACTATGCACGAAATGAAGAAGTCCTTTCAATGAAAGATGCAATCCACAAAATGACCGAGATGCCAGCAGCTAAATTTAACTTGATCGATCGCGGGATAATTCGTGAAGATGCATTTGCAGATTTAGTTATTTTTGATCCACTAACAATCATTGATCGTGCCACATATGAAAATCCACGCCAAAACCCTACAGGGATACCTTGGGTTATCGTCAATGGATCGATAACTGTTCGAGACAGTATTCATACAGGAGCTTTAGCGGGCTATGGTATAAGAAGAGGGCAATAGTATGTCCCTACGCATTACATCTATTGAAGCATTTCCTCTCGATGTTCCTTTAATTGCACCGTTTACCATAGCGACAGCTCGTTTAGATTATGTGAATAATGTTGCTATACGTGTTCAACTCGAAAGTGGTGCTGAAGGATGGGGAGAAATACCTTCACTCCACCCCGTGACAACTGAAACACAGTCAATTGCACTAGATTTAGTTTCTCAAATAGCTCCTGCATTTATCGGGAAAAATGCTTCTGAATGGCGCTCTTTTGCACCGCAATTATTAACTGCTATCCCAAAATATGCTGCAACCAGAGCTGGGATTGAAATGGCAATAATAGATGCCCTTACCAAAGATTGGGGAATCCCACTTAATAAATTCTTTGGGGGCATTTCAAATGAGGTTATTACCGATATTACAATACCCATTTGTACTCCTGACGAAGCACATTCATTAGCATCTGAATACAAAAAACAAAGATTCAATGTTATTAAAACAAAGATCGGTATCAACATCAGAGAAGATATCCTGCGCCTTACAGCAATACGGGAAGCACATCCACATTGTGATTTGGTACTTGATGCCAATGAAGGTTACTCCGCAAAACAGGCATTATCTTTTCTGGCTGCGCTTCGTTCCGAGGGTATTGAACCAAATGTCCTTGAACAACCAGTAGCACGAGATGATTGGGAAGGCTTAGGACAAGTTACACGAGAGAGTAATATCGCAGTTGCAGCAGATGAATCATGTCGTTCACCTCAGGATGCTCTTCGTATCTCGAATGAAAACCTGGCAACGGTAATCAATATCAAACTCGTTAAATCCGGCGTTGTAGGTGCACTCGAAATAGCCGGGATCGCGCAATCATCAGGAATCGATCTAATGATCGGTGGCATGGTAGAAACACGCATTGCAATGGGTTTTGCAGCACATTTTGCAGCTGGATTAGGAACATTCAAATGGATCGATCTAGATACACCACTGTTACTAAACGAAGACCCTGTTTTAGATGGGTATACGAGCATCGGACCAAAATATTCACTTGATACCATTGAGGCTGGACATGGCGGAAGGATCAATATACAAAACTAATAGAATGATTACTTGAACAGCAGTATTACAGTAATACTAAACGTACTATCGAAAGTATTGGAGAGGTTATGTCAGATGTCTCAGAACAGGTAATTCGGCATTTATTTAAATATGACCGCACCCTACCGCTAAATCCAACTGAAGAAACAGAACAGGTCATCGACTTCACTACTGGGGAGGTTCGGAATGATATGTTGCGAGAGCGAGTCACATTCGGATCTACTCATGATGAAAGAGTAACAGCCACAATTATTGCACCAATAACAGATCAACAACTCCCTGCAGTGATTATCCAACATGGATCTACTCCACTGGGGCGTCACGGCAATATTTCTCCGGTAACAGCTTCATCCAATAATCCGACAGGTCTGGAATGGGCACTTAATGGTTTACTGACAATTAGTATTGATGCCTATGGTTTTGGTTCTCGAGAAAAAACTGATAATAGAGGACGATTGACCCCCGATAGACCAGACTTAATGTTTCGAACTCGAGATCAACGTATTCAGTCCATTCAAGACCTCATGCGCACCGTCGACTATTTAGAATCAAGAACTGATGTGGACTCTTCGGCTATTGGATATCATGGAATATCAATGGGCACACGAATTGGGGTACCATTTATAGCACTTGATAAGCGTATCCGTGCTGCATCATTATTTGTAGGTGGATCAGGTGAGTATTCACGTTTCATCACCGACAATACTGAATTTGATGATTTGAATACTGATGAACAATTAATTAGTGATCTTACCGATCCTTTGGCATTCGCTTCATGGACTTCGCATATCCCCAAATTTATTGTCAATGGTGACAATGACTTAACAGTAGGAGGCATAGAACCTGCTGAAAAATTACATGCTGCACTATCAGATCCAAAAGAAATACATTGGTATCAAGGAGGGCATGGTGACTATCATCACCTTCTTCCAGAGGCCTTAATCTTCTTCCATAATAATTTACAAAAAAATAAATAACAGTTCGTACATGGTGCATAAGCTCAGTCAATCGTAGAGTTGATCTCAAGGCACAACATTTTTTCAACTATGTGCAGGTAAAAAATCTTAAGACATCCCACATGAACAACGAACTACTTTCATTAGGTATTCCGCCTAGACTAGTTGCTGCGCTAGAAAAAGCAGGTATCCAAAAACCTTTTGAAATACAGCAAAAAACCATCCCCGACGCTTTAGAAGGTCATGATATTTGCGGGAGAGCACCAACAGGATCTGGAAAGACCATTGCATTTGGCATCCCTTTAATAGCACGTATTAATAAAGGAAAACCTAAACGACCTTCAGCATTAATACTTGCACCAACGCGTGAGTTAGCTGAGCAAATTTCTGTTGAATTACGACCTTTCGCACGTATTGAGAGTTTTAATATCCTTCCGATATATGGTGGCGTAAGTATTCATCGACAGATTCAACAACTGCGTCGAGGGGTAGATATAATTGTTGCAACTCCAGGACGTTTAATTGATTTACTCGATCGCAATACACTTAAGTTAGATCAGATAGAATTTGTGGTTATAGATGAAGCAGATCGAATGGCAGATATGGGATTTTTACCTCAAATAAAAGAGGTTCTTGCGTATGTAAAACCTGACCGGCAGACACTATTATTCTCGGCAACTCTTGACGGTGATGTGAAAATCCTAACTCAGCAATATCAAGATAATCCTATTCGACATGAAGTTGGGTCGAGTCAACCTGATATCCATTCAATGACTCACAAATTTTGGTCGATTAATAGATCAGACCGAATTCCAATGACAGCACAAGTTATTGAAAAATTTGGGAGAACTATCGTTTTTACACGATCGAAATATGGAGCGGATAGAACAGCACAACAATTACTTAAAGCAGGGGTTAATGTTGCTGCTATTCACGGTGATCTTAGCCAGCATAAACGGAAAAATGCCCTTGCTTCATTTAGTAACGGGAAAGTACAGGCATTAATCGCAACTGATGTCGCAGCGAGAGGAATACACGTTGACAGCGTAGAATGTGTCATTCATTATGACCCTCCTGCAAATGCAAAAGACTACACGCATAGATCTGGAAGGACTGCAAGAGCAGGTTCAAAGGGTACTGTCATAAGCTATGTTGATCGAGTTCAAAATAAATTAGTTACAAGATTGCAGAAAACACTGCGCCTTTCAATGCCTATCATTCCTCCAGACATTCAATTTAAATCAATTACACCCAAAGACATAAATAACTCGAATCACACTGGCAATAAAAAAAGCTTCAGAAAAAATAATGACGACAACAATGATTCATCATCACGAGGCCATAGCTCAAATCACACCGGCAATAAAAAAAGCTTCAGAAAAAACAATGACGACAACAATGATTCATCATCACGAGGCCATAGCTCAAATCAAAAGAAAAAATCTAATAAACGATCCACCCAAAATTTTGGAAAGGCCAAAAATCAACCCAAATCATTTAGATCAAGAAAAAATTCAGCGAAAAATCGTAAAAAAAGATCAAAACAGCCTCCTGTTACAGTTTATTCTTAGTAATTTTACAAATTTTTACAGATGGAATTTTCCACTCCAACATATATACTTCATCCAATTAAAAAATACTGAAACTTATTAGCAAATTTAGGAGGGAAAATGCAAGAATTAACAGAACGCCTTAATGCAATGTGTGATGAATTACCATTTCAAACAGGATGGTATTTAAAAGATCTGAAAAATCAGCAGGACGCTAATCATTTAGGCGATACGATCGTTCCATCTGCAAGTACACGTAAAATAGCAATTCTGATGACTGCAATGAAATGGATACATGATGGGAAGCTTTCTTTAGATCAACCTATTCTTATTGATGAAAGCAATCAATATGTTGAGAATGCTTCTGGATGTCTCCAATACTTCAGACCAGGGTTTACAGTACAACTTTATGACGTATTGACCATGATGATTATTGTTAGTGACAATACATCAACAGGCATCGTTGCCAATCTTTTAGGTCTAGATGCAATAAATAAATTCTCTGAAACTATTGGAATGATTGGGACAACACACCGACACAAGGTCCCGCCTCTTCATTGGCCTGCAGATCATGCACTGGATTTTACAAACACTACCACGCCAAATGATGTCGGCTTACTTCTCGATCTTATCTTGCAAGGCTCAAACGATATCACAGTAGCAAACAAGTTAGGCACCACTCCAGAATTATGTCAAGTTGCGATCGATATTTTGTTAAACCAAAAATTAAACAATAAACTCCCTGCCCTTCTACCACGTGGTACAAAAGTTGCACATAAAACTGGTACAGGATCACGTAATTATAATGATGCGGGTATCATTTTTTCAGGAGATGAACCATTATTCATCATGGCTGTGTATACAGAAAATGTTCCCCACACCTTAGACGACGGAAGAGCTGGGCATGCTGTAGGAGCTGATATTGTTGCGCGTTTATCACGAGAAGCCTACGAATACCTTGTTTAACTTTATGTATTGAATTTTCAGTGCGAGATTGTATATGAATGTCTAGACGCGGCGCGAGCTGCATCTAGACTATGATGCATTGGAATAAGTTTATGCTCAGCCCATAATGGCAATTGATCAGAATAATGCTGATTTTCCGGGATACCTGAAGTTCCTCCGGGTATGATCCATTGCCCGTCATCTGGCTTTGAAAAATCGACCACCTGCCGATATACAGATAACGAACTTACTGGAAACGAGACGGATGCTACTGTCTCAGATGCAATACCTGAAACTTGTACTGTATCACCATCGCCACCCATTTCTGCAAATGGAGGATCCAAGAGCAAATCAGTATCAACAAAACCTGACAAGGTGTGCACTGCTACCGTTCTGTGATGAAGACCCCAACGCCAGTTATCAATTTTTTCTCCAGCTATTTCTATTGCTTGATACCACGCAGCACTTAATGCACCTGCAATTAATGTATTCATCTCTCTGCCATCAGGAGTTTTTGCGAAAGTTTGTGAAGTCATAGTTATTCCCAGTCCATAAAACCAACGAGCAATTATTGCCTTAACTGATGCATTAGCAGGTAGATGAATCCAATTCCACGTTTCTTCACCAAGTAATGGGCGGTAGATAGCTTCTATCATTTTTTCACGAAAACAACTATACAAAAATCCTTGGGAACTATCTTTAGCAAGGTTGCCATCCCAATCAGTTAATAAGGTTTGTGCATCTTTAGAAAATCCTTCTAGATCATTCAAAACACCAATTTGCTCTGACCAACGTTTAGCTGGAACAGATGTTGTATCAGATTGAATTGTTATTACTTCATCAGATGACCATTGCTTATCTTGGGAAAGGATTTCTGCTAAGCGTTCAGCACGAGATGCAGGTGAAAACTCATGTGCTAGAAATGGATCTGTTTTCTCCCAGGGGTTCTGATTAGAAGTAGCAAGGAAACCTTCTGGAGGATTGGTGGCATTTGGTAGTTCATTCCTAGGAACATCATCCAACCACATTCCACCATCATGAGAACCAATTGCCGGGATAACTCTACCTGACGGATCACTTCGGACTGGTATCCTGCCTCGATATAGATAGGAGATATCTCCTGCGATATCAGCCGATACTAAATTATTTACAGGTTCATCCCATAGTTCTTGACTTCGATTAAGTTCACTCACATTAGTGGCATATAACATAGGACGTAAACATTCCCATTGATGATTAACTTGATCCGTTGCTGTATAACGCATTGCAATTGCAGCACCCAATCGTGGTTGGCCATATACAATATCTCCCCGTGATGTACTCACTAGTTCAAAATCATAATCAGGAGCATTTTTTACTTTGATGGATACTTTATCTATTTGTGCAGGAAACCAACTTTCGCCAGTTTTATAAAGAAGACCTTCATCACTTTGTTTAAATTCTTCTACCCATAAATCCGTATAATCTGCAGAGCCATGTGTAATATTCCAGGCGACAGAGCCATTGAATCCAAAATGTGGATACCCCGGAACACCCGGAAATGCTGCACCAGCTACATTAAATTCAGGACAAATTACATGACATTGCCAATACACATTAGGCACATCCAAGGGTCGATGTGAATCATTACATATAATAGGTTTACCACTGATCATGCGAGATCCATGAACAGCCCATGAATTTGAGCCACCTTCTTCGATAGCCAAAGTTCCTAATTCCTCTAACGCATGTTCAAATTCATCACGACCCAATGATAATGCTTCTTTACCCACCGTACCTGGAGGAAGGATTACAGTACGGCCGGCTGGTTCACCATCCAACAATGCCATTTTTTCAGCACCGAGTCGATTTAATAATTCAAGTCTGCCAATTTTTGGCAACTGTTTACCCATAATGACATGACGAACCTTAAAGACTAAAATTGAATGCCAAATTTCCCATTTTTCCCAAGCAGTACCTGTAAGTGAGTACTCAGGAGGAAGTTCATGGTTTTGAACATAGTCATTCACTCCATCAGCGTAGGATTGAAACATATCCAAGGTCTCAAGGGTTAATTCTTCAGCATCATTTTGTGAAGCAGTATCAAGTCCAAATCGTCGAAATAGTTTGTCGGCATCAAGTCCACTAACACCAACTATTTCAGACCATCGTCCAGTACCTCTGCGTCTGTACCATTCCATCTGCCACAGTCGATCTTCTGCAGAAGCATATCCCATAGCAAACCAAACATCATTTTCAGATACAGCTTCAATATGTGGAATACCGTATTCGTCACGATGAATTTGGATAGCTGTACTCATCTGTATACTGTACCGCACAGTAACAAAGGATGCATAACAGTATTAACCTGAAAGAACACTAAGGCATTAGCGATGGACAAAACTTCCACCTGACATCACAAAGTTGATGTCACGCAAAGCTGCAAGATTAACTGTCGGATCCTCATTAAGAGCCACTAAATCAGCTCTTAAACCAGTTTTAATTTTACCTCGATCATCTAAAGAAAGGAGATGTGCACTTGTGCTTGTAGCGAGACGAAGTGTTTCAATAGCACTTAAATCTGACATATCATGCATTGTTTCCAGTGCGTAACTTAAATATATATGTGGAGTTCCTGGTATTCCACAATCGGTAGACATGACTATTTGTGCTCCACCTTCGACTAGTTGTCGAGTAAGTTCGGTTCGCTTTTTGTACAATTCTGTTCCTTTTTGTAAAGCCAATGATCCTGTAAGTGTTGGAGATACAATAGTTTGACTTGAAATTATTTCTGCAATCACTTCAGGAATTGGTTCACTACCGTTTTCTGTCTGGAAAGTACAGTGCTCAATCATATCAACACCACCAGCGAGAGCATGTCGAATACCTTCAACACCATGTGCATGAGCTGTCACAGAAGTACCAAGTCGATGAGCTTCTTCTACAATAGCTTTCATTTCATCAATAGAATATTGAGCACGAGCTGTGTTAGAACCTGGAGTCATATTACCACCAGATGCCATCACTTTAATCCAGTCAACACCCGCTTTTATTCTTTCGCGAACTGCAACTCTTACTCCAAGTTCACCATCAGCTTCTCCATTCCAAAAATTACCATGTCCAGCTGTAGTAGTAATAGGAGCACCAGCAACAAACAGTTCAGGGCCAGTGACAATTCCTTCATTTATTGCATTTCTTAAAGAAACAGCAAGTTCAGTTGGTGCACCTAAATCACGTATTGTTGTAATACCAGCACGCAACATTTTTTGTGCATTTTCAATCATCCTAAGAGACATACTTCTAGAAGAATCATTATTTTGTACTTTTTCCCAGTCATCACCAGCATTTAGACATAAATGAGCGTGTGCTTCGATTAGACCTGGAATAATAACAAGGCCAGATGCATTTACCTCAATCGCATCATCAGTCGGGTTTTCGGTAAAAAAGCCATCACTGACATGGAGAATTTTCTCTTTTGGTGGTTCGCTGTCACCTACCCAGACTTTTGCACCATAAATAGACAGGTTTTTCATTCCATTAAGCATAAAACTCCTAGAGATATCGAATTCAAATCCCAGATTTTGACAATACCAACTTAAATTTTTCTACAAACATTTTGATTTCATTACTTCCTATCTCAGTTGATAATGATCCAACAAGGTTTGGTGCAATAAGAATACCTTCATTCATAAGGCCTAAGAAAACTTTCCGCCGAATATTAGTATCAGAAGAAGCAATATCACGATAATTATTAATGGGAACATCATTAAAATGGATACCAAATAAAGAACCAATTCCTGTAACTTGAACAGGAATTTCTAATTCTGCACAAACATCACGAATCCCTTGACGAAGAATTTCTGTATTGAATGCGAGTGACTCATAGATATCATCCGTAAGGTGGTCCAAAGTTACTGAACCTGCCAACATAGTGACAGGATTCGCATTAAATGTCCCCGCATGTGATACATGTGGACCAACAGATGGTTCCTTCCCCATCTCTAATCCCCCTGTAGGATCATATAGATCCATAATATCCTTTCGCCCACCAAAAGCACCTATGGGAAATCCACCACCGATAATCTTTCCTAATGAAGTCATATCAGGAGTAACACCAAAGAATTTTTGACTACCACCATCAGTAACTCTGTAACTAATAACTTCATCGAAAATTAACACTATAGAATGCTGCCAAGTAAAATTTCTAAGCATCTCAAGGAATTCATAGGTCGCAGGCACCATGCCAACGGATCCCAAAACTGGTTCTATTATTACTGCAGCAAGTTGATCCTTATGTTGCTCTAAAATCTTACGAGCACCTTCAACATCATTGAAAGGGAATACGATCACTTGATCTAATACTTCATCAGGAAGACCTTCGGTGCTGGGTAATGCGACAGGACTATCAGACCCTCCAGCATGTTCGACTTTGACTTTGACACTCACTGAAACAGCATCATGTGTACCATGATAACCACCTTCAGCTTTGGCAAATAAAGTACGCCCAGTAAATGCTCGAGCCGCACGAATTGTATTCATCGTTGCTTCTGTTCCTGAATTAGTAAATCTAACACGATCAAAACTTGGCACACGTTCACACAATATTTTTGCTAATTGAATTTGATGACTATTTGGGGCATTATATGCAACACCATTTTTCAACTGACTACTCACAGCATCCATCACAGGGGAAAATGCATGTCCTAAAATCATAGTGGTCATAGTATTAATAAAATCAACTCGTTGCATATCATCTACATCAGTCACGATGGGACCACGTGCAGACTTTATATATATAGGATATGGATCCCAGAAAATAGAATTTCTGCTATCACCACCGGGTAAGTACTGTTTTGCAGACTCCCAAATTTCTCTACTTCTTGGAGTTAGTTCTACATATTTTTCAATCACACTATTAAGGTGTTTCATTTGGAAATCCCAACACATAAAATAATGAAATACATTTTAATGTTACATCCTCACTTAGCATCATTCTCATTCTCTAACAATTTCAAAGGGATATTTTCTAAAACACCTGTAGACCAAAGCGACGAAATCTCTTCTTCAGATTTGCCTAATATTTCCTTCAAAATATAGTTAGTATGCTGCCCAAGTTGAGGTGCGGCACGATGGATTTCACCAGGGGTTCTACTAAATTTCCAGGGAATACCTGGGACAATGTGTTGTCCCACAGATTTATGGTGGACTAATTTGAAAAAATCACGATCGTCTAAATGGGGGTCTTCTACAAATCTTTGACTATTCGAACACGTACCTGCAGCTACTCCCACGGACTGTAAAAGTATCATCGCTTCATCTGGGGTATATCCAGCAGTCCATGAAGAAATCAACTGATCAATTTCATCATGTCTACGAGAACGACCTTCAAAGGTGGAAAGATCATCATCTAAAAATAGATTGTCTGGGCTAATAATCTTTGCCAATGCTTGCCATTCACTTAATGAACCACAAGCCAGTGCTATCCAAGCATCTTCACCAGTACAACGATATACTCCTGATGGAGCCATAAATTCATCTCTATTTCCTATACGAATTGGCTCATTGCCTGTCAATTCATACTCAACAATTTCATCTCCTAACCAACAAATTGCAGCTTCACGTTGTGACAAATCAACATAAGAACCTCGCCCTGTATTACGGTGATGATGTAGTGCGGTCATGATATAGCCCATTGTATGAATACCTGTAATTGGATCCCCATGATTGATTCCGCTTTTCATAGGTGGCTCTCCAGCATAACCAGTTCGTGCTACAATTCCTCCTAATTGCTCTATAGCGACCCCGTACCCAACATAATCACCTTCTGGATCACCATTGCCACTTGGGGGCATAGAAACAAAAATAATGTCGTCTTTAATGTTTTTGAGTACTTGGTACCCGTAGCCCATACGCTCAAAAACTCCACCGCCAAAATTTTCGATGACAATATCAGCTTTTGCGATTAGTTCATGCATAATTTTGCGACCTTCAGGTTCAACAATATTAAGACATATTCCAAATTTACCCCTGTTTAATTTATTAAAATAACCTGCCCGATTCCATGAATCTTCAGCAAATCTATCATTGGCAAACACTCCCACACCGTCAACTGCAGGAACTTGGCCACGTACAGAATCTAAATGGCTATTGACTTCAATTTTGATAACCATCGCACCTAGATCTGTCATGAGCTTAATTGCATAAGGCCCTGCCCAAACCATTGAAAGATCCAAAATAACGATATCCTTAAGTGGGCCTGTTCGATTAAGATCTTCTACAAAATCACCATGATTTTCTATGATATTGGGGAACACTCCCCTACGAGGGCCCGTCAACGTAATTGATTCAAAACTGTCCTCGTATACTTCAGAAGGTAAAGTTTGATCACCAGAATTATCAGTAGATGACAAGTCTTTATTTTGTAAAATTTGAGATGCGATTTCATTATTATGTTCACCAATCAAAGGCGCACGAACTGAATGCCAAAGTTGATCATTAAATCTTGCTGCAATAGTGGGATAATGAGCCCAACCAACTACAGGATGTTCTATTCGTTCAAAGAAATTCCGAAAGGCCAACTGTTCAGATTTTAAGAAATCGGAAGGAGTTGCTACGAAACCAAATGGCATCCCTAAAGATTGTGCACGATGGTACAGTTCTTCTTTTTTTTGTTGAACTGTAGCGGTAATTAGCAAAGCATCAATTTCATCTCGCAGCAAAGATGTCGCACCAGGCTGAAAAAATTTTTCATCAGCTAATTCTTCACTATCAATTACTTGCGTAATCTGACGCCACCTTCTTTCTGGGCCGGAAACAACACCAACATATCCATCACTAGCAGGATAAACTCCCCATGCCGCTCGAAGGCCACCAGCGAAACGTGGATGTATCTCACCTTTATATATCCAATACATATCGCCATACTCAAGCAATGAACCCACACATTCAAAAATCGAAACATCGACATGTTGTCCCAATCCTGATTCGTTACGTTCCCATAAAGCAACTAGCAGGGCATTAAAAGCATTATGTCCTGTACCATATTGCCCTAAATACCCTCCATTTTTCAGGGGTTCCTTCTCTGGATCACCAGTCATCATCATCAACCCACTAAGTGCATAAGTAGTAATTTCCCAAGCAACAAAATTGGAATATGGTCCATCTTGACCAAAATCAGTAACGGACAAATAAATCAGACCAGGATGATCAATGGATATTTTTTCATAGGAAAATCCCCACTTCTCCATAGTACCTGGACGATAACTTTCAACTAAAACATCAGCCCAATCTAATAAGCTATTTAAATGCTCTCGACCGTCATCAGTTTCGAGATCAAGTACAAGAGAGCGTTTTCCTTGATTTACATATAGATGAATAGCGCCAGTCTCAGGATTTTTAGATTGATCTGGGAAGGGCCCCCAATGGCGAATAGGATCTCCACTTGGTCTCTCGATCTTAATTACATCTGCACCAAACCCTGCAAGTAAACGTGTACAGAAGGGTCCAGCAATATAATTACTCAAATCGAGAACTTTCACACCAGATAGTGGAGCATTCACGTATACCTCTAATCATTTTAGTTTTCAGCTGTCCACAAACATCTTTACAACATGTAGAGATTCTAACTATCTAGATATTTTTTGCTAGTCCTAATGAATTTAAAAAATGTATACCAGCAAAATTATTCATGGCTTATGTCTATAAGTTATCTATTTACTATGTATTTGAATTATCAAATTGAATATAAGAATATTATTTTTCTTTACCCCAACCACCACCACCAGGAGTTTCAACACGTACACGATCCCCTATATCAACGCTAATTTCTGCTCTAGATCCAAGATCAATCTCTTCCCCATTTTTTCGGATAAGTGTATTTTTCCCTAGGCCACCTGCTGATCCACCAGACAAACCCCATGGAGCAAATATTCGTCTCTCTGTAATCAATGAAACAGTGGCTTTATCATAAAATAAATATTCACGAACTATCCCCTCACCACCTCTGTTTAATCCATTACCTCCAGTCCCTGTTCGTAATGCATAACGTTCCACAGAAAAAGGATAGGCCAACGGTAAAGCTTCAATTGGAGTGTTCATAGTATTTGTCATATGTGTATGAACTCCAGATCTACCTGAACGTAAAGGACCTGCACCTGCACCACCAGCTATAGTTTCGTAATACGCATACGGTTGATCACGATTTTTATCAAAACCACCAATAGTAATGTTGTTCATTGTGCCACTCGATGCAGCAGGAATTCGATCTGGTAAAGCCAACGCCAGTGCACCCATTGCTGTATCTGTAATACGCTGACTGGTTTCTACGTTTCCTGCTGAAACTGCACGAGGTGTACCTGCAGAAACAACACTACGTTCAGGTAGAATAAAATGGATAGGACGATAACAACCTTCATTATTAGGAGCTTCATCACCAGCTAGACATCTAATAGTGTAATAGCATGCTGATCGTGTCACAGCAGCAACAGCATTAAGTGAAGATTCTTCTGTTTCTGGATCTGTCCCAGAAAAATCAAACATAACCTCGTCTCCAGTTATAGATAACATTAACTGAATTTGGAGACCGTGATCACCTACTTCTAATCGATCTTGAAAGGCATAATCTCCATCTGGAATTTCAGAAATAATTTCTCGAATAACTCTATCGCCATGTTGCAACAATGCATCGAATCGAGCTAAAAGTGATGATGTCCCAAAACGATTGGCAACAGCTCTTAGACGTTGAACGCCCACTTCTGTTGCTGCAATTTGCGCACGCAAATCTCCTTTTCTTTCTTCAGGAGCTCTAGAATTTCGAATGATCAATGCAAAAACTGAATCATTCCTTTTACCGGCATCAACTAAACGGATAGGAGGTATCACTAAACCTTCTTGGAGCAATTCTTTTGCTACTGGCATTGATCCAGGAGCCATGCCGCCAATATCAGCATGGTGCGCACGAGTTGCTACAAATCCTATGATTTGATCACTGACAAAAACTGGACTAATCGTGGTGATATCTGGCAAATGAGTCCCCCCCAAAAATGGGTCGTTTAATACTAAAACATCCCCTTCGTAAAAGGGTGCAAGTTCCATAATTTGTCGAACCGCAGCAGGCATTGCACCTAAATGAACTGGCATATGGGCAGCTTGAGCAACCATCTGTCCTTCTGCATCAAAAACACCACAAGAAAAATCACGTCTTTCTTTGATATTTGGTGAATACGCAGTCCTACCCAGTGCTTCACCCATTTCTTCAGCAATAGAACCTAAAAGTGCATCTGTAATAGCTAAATCGGCAGCACTAATAATTATTGATGGTTCTTCTACAAAATGATTAGACACTATTCCCTCTCCAAAATTAAATTACCGAAATCATCAACAGTAGCTACCCAGCCTGGAGCCACCAAACTGGTAGTATCCAGTTGATTGATCAGCGCAGGACCATTAATTTTCTGGCCGACAGATAAGGATGACCTATGATACATAGCTGTCTCAATTTCCTTACCAGAAAACCAAACAGACCCAGAAGATACAGATTTTTGTGAATACAAACTGTTATCGCGATATTCAGTTACATCACTATCCTTACCTTGAACAATCGCTGTAGCAACTACATTGACAATCTCGATGGCAGCATTCACATCATTATGCGCGAATCTTTGTTGATGTAGTTTATGAAATTTACTTTCCACGTCACTAATTTTATCCAAACTGACATTAATAGAAAGTTCATAAGACTGTCCGACGTATCGCATATCAAAGGCATAAATTAAGTCGGCATTCGCCAATCCAGGTTCTTGGGTCACTTCATCGCCTACCTGTTTTAATGAATCATGCAATTTAATATGATTAGAAGATTCAAAAATTTGAAGAACAGAACGCTTACGAGTCGCCGTTAAATCACTATAAACAGCTCCTTGTGCAGCTAATACTCCTGGAGCTAAAGGAATTAATATTCGAGGCAATTTAAGAGCTTCTGCAAGTTCACACGCATGTAAAGGACCAGCTCCACCAAATGCAACAAGTGCAAACTCTCGAGGATCATGGCCTCTCTGAATAGATACAACTCTGACCGCTGCTTCCATATTTGCCAAAGCAACTGCAATAACTGACTCTGCTAATTGTTCTATTGAACCCATATTTTTTTGCAAATCATTTCCTGCTTTTTCAGCACGACTTCGATCTAGCAACATCGCCCCATCTAACAAACCTGTTTCACCCAAGCGTCCTAGTACGACTTGAGCATCAGTGACTGTGAACGAGTTGCCCGATCCATAACTCGCTGGACCAGGAATTGCTCCTGCAGATTCTGGCCCAACTCTCAATGCACCTCCTTTATCTATCCTCGCAATTGAACCGCCACCAGCACCCACAGTATGCACATCCACAACAGGTGTCCGTGCAGAAAGTCCGTCTATAGTTAAATCTGAACGCGTGGGAATTTCACCATCACAAAGTGAAACATCTGTCGAAGTACCTCCCATATCAAAAGTAATAATTTTTTCAAATCCTGATTTTTTTGCAATTTGAAAAGCTCCAGCTACACCTGCTGCAGGACCTGAAAGTAAAGTTGCTACTGGCAGTTTTGATGCACGTTCACCATCGGCTGATCCACCATCAGATTGGACAATTCTTAATGGACCAGCATTTAGATCTTCAAGTCCAAAAGATAATTTTTCGATATATCGAGACATTACTGGACCGATATATGAATTGAGAACTGTGGTTTGAGTACGTTCCACTTCTCGATATTCTGGAGAAATTTGATTAGACGTAGAAAGATACATGTCAGAATATTGACGAAATAATTGTGCGATTTGTTCTTCTAATATTGGGTTAATGTATGAATACAACAACGAAATGGCAATTGACTCAGAACCTTTTTCCTTGGCAAATTTAATTAATCGCAAAGTGTCCTCAACATCAAGAGACTCAACAATTTCACCATTAATATCTAACCGTGCTGATGTTTCCAGTCGTAATTCATCAGATACTAATGGTTCGCGTGTGACTGGTTCTAGTTCATAAATATTTGACCGTGTCTGCCTGCCTATAATTAATAAATCCCTTGTACCAACCGTAGAAATAAGGGCAGTTTTCACTCCTCGATGCTCTAATACTGCATTAGTTGCCACCGTTGTACCGTGTACAATTAAATCAGGAGTTACAGCAAGTTCAAGTATCCCATCAAGAACTGATTGTGACGGATCTTCAGAAGATGAAGGGCGTTTATATGTTTTTACAGTTCCATTTTCCCACAACAAAAAATCAGTAAAAGTTCCTCCAACATCAACACCTAAAATTACCGAATGATTTTTTTTCATGGTTCTATGCTACTACCTTATTTTGACATCGACTCAAGCACCATATACTGTTTTAACGCTCTTTGGCGAGGTGACCCTATGACAAAAAAAAATAAACCAATCAATTTTTTAGAACAACCTGTACTTAAGGATGGTGTTTCTGAACAATGTTTCGAAATTATACATAATGATCGCAAAATCCCGGGAGTTTTGTGGTTACCTGAAAATATAAACACCAAAACGCCGCTTGTGTTACTAGGACATGGCGGTAATGGTCATAAAAGAAATTCACGTATGCTCCATTTAGGAACTCGATTTGCACGTGATCGATCATTCGCTGCTGTAGCAATTGATGGCCCAATACACGGAGATCGAGGTGCACTATCAGATACTCATGATCCTAATTACCAAGCTATGTGGCAAAATAATAACACCGTCCCAAACATGGTATCTGACTGGAAAATTACTCTAGATGCTCTGCTAAATTTAGGGCATTTTGATGAAAAACGAGTCGGATACTGGGGGATGTCTATGGGGACCATGTTGGGCATACCATTTGTATCATCGGAACCACGTATTCGCGCTGCAGTTCTGGGAAAAGCAGGCCTGACAGGTAGCAGTGTCGATCGAAGTAATATCGCTCCCCATTTTCGAAATACAGCACCCAAAATTAATTGTCCGATTTATTTTCATGTTCAATGGGATGATGAAAGATTCGATCGTTATAGTTCAGTGTTTCTTTTTGATTTAATAGGTTCGCAAGAAAAAGAGTTACACACATTTCCTGGATTACATATAGACACTTCTCCAGAAGCATTAGCTGCTACAATTGCATTCCTTGGAAGACATCTAAATGGCTAAGACGAGCTAAAAAAGTGTGAGAATAAAAATTACAAGTGCACAAACTGCACTTGTAATCCATGTAAGTGTTAACTTCTATGAATTAGCCTGCATCAGCTACCAAGTCGATAGATTCTATACCAGCTATGGCAGCCGCCTCATCATTATCTGAATTATCACCACTAACACCAACTACACCCAAAATATCTGAACTTGCATTGCGAATAAGTACACCGCCAGGAACTGGAATAAGTCGGCCGTCAAATGCACCATTCACTGCTTCTACAAAATATGGCTGTTCCTGAGCACGATTAAACAAAGCACGGGAGCCCATTCCTAAACCTAAAGCACCATAAGCTTTACCATCTGCAACTTGAAACCTTAAATTTGATGCTCCATCTTCACGAGCAAAAAATATGGGGTGTCCCCCATCATCAAGAACTAACACTGCTAAAGGTTGCATCGATTCAGATCTTGCGTGTGCAAAAACACCATTAGCAATTGATTGAGCCTGTTCCAATGTTATTGATTTTGTCATTATGATCCTCCAAAAAATTTTTATCCTGCTTATTGCAATGCACCAGCGCCAGTAATAGGCCAAATTTGCTCAACGAAATTATTTCTAACAGCATACATTTCTCTATGCAAAAGTACAGTTGAATCGCTGTAGTGCGGAACCAAAGTAACACGATCACCATGGTTCAAGTTAACATTATCATCCACTGCAACAATAGTATGTTCAGCATTCAATGAAATAACTTCCATACCCTCATGCGAGACTATGCTAGGTAAACCCGTATGCCTTCCTGTAGTTTTCCATCCTGCATCAAGAATGACACGCCCACTTACTGCTTTTGAAATAACTTGTGCATTAATAAATAGTGCATATCGATGGTCTGGTACCTTCATTAACTCTTGATAAGAAATATCCATCAATGCACCACCACCAGCTTGAAGTTCATTAATTGCTCCTAATGAGGCGGCATGCCAGTAGTTACCACTACCGCCACCCGAACAAATCTCTGGAGCTAGGCCAACAGCATCCAATTGTGTACGAGCTTCTTTCAGAATATCTGCTGCTGCTTTCGATTCGGCTTCTTTATCTTCGGACTGCATACCCATGACATGCCCTTCATAACCCATAAGTCCTCGTAAACGTACTGAGGGTAAATCTTCGACTAACTGAGCTAAATTGACAGCTTGTTCTGGAGTCACACCACAACGGTTGGCTCCCACATTGATGTCAACAAGAATATCAATTTCAACGCCAGCATTTTCAGCTGCGGCTGATATTTCCTGAATATTAGTAGCGTCATCACATGCGATACACACATGAGCTTGTTTAGCTACAGTCATTAATCGAGAAATTTTCTTTGATCCAATTATTTCATTAGCTATGAGAATATCTTTTATTCCACCATCAACCATTGCCTCAGCTTCTGAAACTTTTGCACAAGTAATACCATGCGCGCCTCCAGTCAAAAGTTTATGTGCGAGTTGAGGAGATTTACTTGCTTTTACATGAGGTCGCCACAATACATTATGTTTTTTACATAATGCATACATTCTCTCCACATTGGATTCAAAGGCGTCCAAATCCAGCCATAACACTGGCGTATCAACGGTATTGATATTAGCTGTTAACTCTACTGACATGTCACCACCTTCTATTTTTGCTAGTTTAGATAATTATTAATTAATCTCTCCCAAGAGCTCCCCATATTGTAACGAGAAAAGGAACCACATAAGTCAGTGGAATTTTCCAATACAACGAAGAGTTCAACTCTCCGGAAATTAACAAATCCCCTTGATTCAATAATGTCAGAATAGTTCCAACGACAAAAGCTGCAAGGATTGCACGCAAAAGAATTTTTTTAGAAATAATTCCCCCCATTACATTTGTTGATTATATAGATAGGAAAAAATGAGTGGGCGAAATATAAATTAATAAGAAAAACAAATTGTATTCATATTAAGAACATGTATGAGAGTCATAATAATCATGTAAAATTACACTTAAGAATATTGGTACCATAGCTTCAAACTTCATAATAAATTAGGAGATACGATGTACGGAACAATCGCACAACTCAAGGTCAAAGAAGGAATGCAAGAACAATTAATTGAAGGGTTCAGAGAGTACGAAACACTTAATGTCTCTGGCGCACTATCAAGCATGATTTACCAGATGGACAGTAATGCAAATGAATGGCTTATGGCAGTTTGTTTCGAATCCAAAGAAGCATATCTCGCTAATGCAGAAAGTCCTGATCAGGCTGCAAGATATGAAAAATTCATGGCATGCCTCGATAGTGAACCTGTTTGGAATGATGGAGAGATAATCTACAATTTCTCTGCCAAATAACAATAAAAGTCAGCTAAAGTTCTGTAGGAAAATTTCCTAGTTTGGATTTTATCTTTTGGTCATCATTTTTTGTTCTGACATCATTTAACAGGGTACCGATAAATGTGTACCTTACAAAAAATCTGTAACTGATTAAGAGGATTACTGTTACACTTAGACAAATTATGAAGAATTTTAAAGATTCATGAATGGACCAATTTGTAATCAATCCTTGAGCTAAAATTACTAGTGGCAGATGTATCAAATACATCCAATATGAAGCATCAGAATAGTAACGAATGCTAAATCTTTCTCGTGAAAGTAGAAGCTTAAACAAGCCAATCAAGCCAATCGCCATTGTCCATGTAAATATTAACTGAATTATAGATATCCAAAACCATGAAGAAATTTCTACAAAGGTATAAAAAATTCCAAACGGAAAGATGATCAATCCAATAATAGTAAGAAAACTACACCGAAACCCTATAGTCCTCACTATTGGACTACCTCTATGAGATTTTAGAACAAATAAGGTGCTGCCAAATAGGAAAAAAACAAAATAATAGAGCAATACATACCAGTCCGGAATTAACCCTGTCGAAGTATCTGGTCCAAAACTATGTTCCTGCATAAATAATTGAGGAATTAATGTCATAAAAGGTAAAAGAAGTAACATTACTTTACAAATTTGTTCCTTATAACGTCTTAATAGAGCAATTGGTGATAATAATTTTCTTAAGGATAAGTAGGCAGCATTTAACCAAAGTAAATGCCAAAGAAACCATAAATGAGCAAAATCAAAACCTTCATTATCTGTGTTTTGAGATTGATCTTGAGCAAAATTATAATTTGACCAACTGTCTTGAGTAGCTAATTCAGCACCAACGATGAAACAAAGAATTATCAAAGGCAGGACAGTTGCAACGCTTACAAGTAAAGGAAGTCCAATTCTTTTTAGACGATGTCTTATAACTCCTTCAAAACCTCTACGATCCCATAACATTGCAGTAAAAAATCCACTTAATAGAAAAAATAATGGCATCCGAAACCCATGTATAAAGAGAATTAACAAATCAAATATGGGGTGATCTGGATCTCCACTTGATCTCCAAGGAAGGAATGGGAAAGCTGCATGTAAAACTATCCCTAACAACATTGCAAATGCTCGTAAAGCATCCAGATCATACATTCGAAGATTAGAAGTATGATTCAATAATTTGACTGATTGTGTCATTATTTATCACCGAAAGGCAGGAATAACTTCATTAGCAAATAAACGCATTGATTCCATTACAGTCTGTGGAGACATTCCACCACCATGCAAGACAGCACTCAGCGTACTGATATCTGCTGTCTTCTGATAACGATCAAGTTTTTCTATAACATCGGGTGGAGTACCAGATAACGTTCGGTTATCAAACATTTCTTGTAAATCTGGTTCATTTTCGTAAGGTAAAGGTTCTGAAACCCCTGAAACAACATGTTCACGACCATGTCTTAAATTTGTTGCTTGTCTTGATTGATACAAAAAATGCTCCATCTGATCGCGTGCTTGATCTTCACTGGATGCAACTATGACTTGTGCTTGTACACCAAATTCATCAGGAGATTCAGGATAATTTTCACGTGAACGTCTAAAATTTTTCCAGCTCTCATTTAAAATACTAATCGGTCTTCCTGATTGTGTCGTCAAGGCGCGAAGTCCATATCGTGCACTTATATCGAAGGATTCTTGAGTACTGGCAGCTAACCAAATGGGAGGGTAAGGCTTTTGTCGTGGCTTAGGGTAAAGTGTGGTTTCAGGAATATCATGGAATTTCCCATGATATTCAAACGTCCCTCCACTTAATGCTTTTGTAATTATAGCCAGTGATTCGTTAGTACGCTCCCGTGCTTCATTTTGATCGAGACCGAAACGTCGAAATTCAAAAGGTTGGTATCCACGTGCAACACCAATCTCAAGACGACCATCTGTGAGTTGATCAGTCATTGCAATATCTTCAGCAACACGTAAGGGATCCCAGAAAGGAAGAACTAATACAGCGGTCCCAACACGTATCTTTGATGTCTCTGTGGCAACGCGCGTTGCCATCAATAACGGATTAGGGATATACCCATAATTAGAAAAATGGTGTTCAGCAAACCAGACTGAATCATAACCAAGGAGCTCAGCTTCTTGAGCGAATTCAACCATTCTTTTATAGATTACTGATGGATCTTCAAGTGCTGACGATCCTGCTAACGCAAAAGCTGCAAATTTCATATATCACTTTCTTGTTTAGAAAATCATTATAGACATCTAGCACAAATAGAGCACCTGAAAATTGATGTGAAAAATTTTAGAATTCGTTATGATATAGCTCTGTAAGTTAGGATGCCCTAATGTCTGATAGTGAAATCCCTACCCTAGTCACTCAAGATATGGAAGACTTAAAAGGTGTCTGGGGGGAAGAACGAGTCGCTTATCCAATCTCTATCTCGGATATCCGTAAGTGGGCTATTGCCTCTTATTGGCCAGAAAAACCTCCACGTATTTTTTGGGATGAAGAATATGCAATAAATACTAAATGGAATGGCATTATTGCACCTACTGATTTCAATCCTTTTGCATGGCCGATCGAAAGGCCACCACAAGCACCAGGACCACCCAGAGCAGAGGGTGGAAATCGTGAACCTGGAACAAGGGGTATGAATGGAGGACAAGTTGAAACATTTGGTGTCGTTATGAGACCAGGTGATGTCATAACTTCAAAAAACAGATTAAAAGGATGGAACGAAAGAGAAACACGACTCGGACTAACTTTATTTTCAGAAACTGAAATTGAATGGCGCAATCAAAACAATGAGCATGTTAAAACAAGAATTTCCACAAGCATACGTTATTAAATAAATTAAAATTAGGAGAATAGAATGACAGTCAATATAACATTCGACCAAATACAAATTGGTGATGAATTGCCAGTGTGGTCAAGAAAAACTGATTTTATGAACTGGAATAGATACGCTGCAGTAAATGATGAATTTGTATACATTCATATGGATGATGAAGTAGGTAAGGCTGCCCTAAATGAACAAGGTGCTTTCGGGATGGGTAATTTACGCTATACATACATGTTAAATGCTCTCAGAGACTGGGCTGGTGATGAAGCGATTATCAAAGAATGTGGATTACAATTTCGTGCTATTAACCAAAAAAATGACATCCTAACTGTGACCGGTAAAATAACCGATAAACAAAGCCAAGATGGGGAACTCCTAATTTTCCTTGAAATGAACGTAATCAATCAGGCAGGAGAAGGGACAACTCCCGGACATGCTATAGTTGCTATCCCAGAATAAATTAGTACTTTTCTTGTTTGCGGCGAGCTTCCATACCTAAATGATTCTCACCCCTAGAGTATGCTAAGTATATTTGCCGTTGGCGTTCTCTAAAATTATTACGCTGCTCATCAGTAATTGTTTCATAACAAAATTCACAGCTCACACCTTCTTCATATTTTGAAGAGTTGCGATCTTCTGCTGAAATCGGTTCTTGACAGGCATAACATAAAGCGTATTCACCTTCTTGAAGTCCATGTTGGAGTGAGACTCTATCATCAAAAACAAAACATTCACCTTCCCAAAGACTTTCTTCTTCAGGAATTTCTTCTAAATACTTCAAAATTCCACCTTGCAAATGATAAATTTCCTGAAACCCAAGTTGCCGCATATATGCAGTAGCCTTTTCACAACGTATCCCACCAGTACAGTACATCGCAATTTTTGTATTCAGATCTGTTTCCGCCTTCAGATCATCAGCCCATTTTGGAAATTGCTGGAAATTATCTGTCTGCGGATCTATCGCTTTTTGGAAATTCCCTATTCGAGTTTCATACTGGTTACGTGTATCTATAAGGAGAACATCATCACGACTAATCAATGAATTCCAATCTCGTGGTTTAACATACTGCCCAGAGTCTTTTGCGACATTTATTTCTTGTCCCATAGTGACTATCTCTTTTTTTATCTTGACTTTCATACGGTTGAAATTCATCTTCTGACTGGTTGAAAATTTTAATTCGATTTGATCTATCTCATCCCAGGTTTTGATATGCGAAACGATGTCTTTAATTGCGCTTAAATTGCCAGCAATTGTCCCATTAATGCCTTCATCAGCAAGCAAAATCGTCCCACGAATTTGCATTTTTTCACATAAAAATTCTAATCTACTTTTTTTATTATCGAGATCGCCCAACTGTGTAAAATGGTATAGTGCAGCAACTGTAAAAGAAGGTTGTTCTCTCATACTATTTCCTAGCAATATCTTCCTGATAAAAGCATACGATCAAGTGATACTGTATAATACAAAATTCATCATACTGCTCACTATTATTATCTTAAGAAGGTTCCTTCATCATGGAAGAAAGCTCATTACAATTTTTTTTAGGACTAACTGCACTAGCTTGGGGAATTTTTACAGGCTGGCGAAATTCTAAACAACCAGAAAATATAAATGAAGAACAATCTGAGCAAAAAAAATCACGCTGGCCAAAGAGACGAAGAAACCGCTGGAGGCCTCTTATTTGGAGTGTGTTTGGAATTTATCTAATAGTAATGTCATTTTTTAGGTAATCTAGCGAGAAAGTTCTTCAAAAATATCCCGTGCGAAACACTCCATAGGATTTGTATAATCACCAGCCCGAGCATTACCACATGTACCTACACTAGTTTTATCGATTTCTGAATTAGCTAAAACTGCTACAGCTACGTCCAAAGAAGGAGCGTAATACAAACGTGATGCAGAACCTGATCCTCCACCAGGATGTCCATAGGTAAGAATAGTTGATCCATTGTTAAGCGTATGTTTCTGTTTAGAAACATGATATCCATACTCATATTCATCTAGCGTTCCAGCAAAATCAACAAGTTCACCATTGAAAGAATTTAGTAATTGTGAGCGTACTGCATCTGAAATTGCTTGGCCATTTTCGCTATAAAGTTCATAGCCCCATCGCGCCATATTTTCGGCAGTTGATACCACCCCAGCACCTGCCCAGGCAAGTCGTGCATCTGCTTGTATAAAATCTAACCCGGCATCTACATATTCAGAGTTCAGTGTTAAATCGCCAAATCCACCACCAGTATTTGAGTATTGTGATTGTAGTGCATGGGGATTAGCAAAACCTTTGGGTGTTGTAATATGGGGTCGAAGCCCAGCCTGTAACGACAATGGATTGAGCAGTTTATTTTGATATAGTGAATTTAAATCTTCGCCTGTTTGGTTTTCTGCAATCATTCCCAATAACTGTGAATTGGTATTACGGTAAGCAAAGGAACCTGTAGGTCTTGCATGATCTGTTACTAATTTTAGGGTGTCCACTGGACGCCAATTCTGCATTCCCATTACTTCCTTCGAACCTGGAGCCTTGCTTGCTCGTTCTGCTAAACCAGAACGATGTAGAAGTAATTCCTCCACACTCCTGTCAGGAATAATATTCTTATCCAGTGCATCAAATCCTGAAACCCCGGAAAGTAGTTCGGAAGATCTATCGTTTAATTTATAAAGACCTTCTTCAATTTGAGAAAGAATTAATGCAGAAAGAAAAGTTTTTGAAGTACTCATTACTGCAAACGGAGTTTCAACATAAAGCGGTCTATCTGTGGTGGCCATTCCCTCTGTCATAGACCAAAGTTTACCATTTTGATACACCGCAACAGACATACCCATTTTATCTTCATAAACAGAGTTAAATTCATTAGTTAGTGCCGTCGAAAAAGCATATTGCAGTTCAGAATTGAATTCGGAATACCCTTTTAATTGAGAAAAGATAGGTGAGGCAATTTGTATTAGAGGTGTGGTAGCAGCAGGTGCTTGCGTAGCGACAGCTGATGGTAATGTTTTATCATCT